>NZ_QUDI01000030.1:0-74864 GCF_003477465.1 Parabacteroides sp. AF48-14 | reverse complement strand
TATATATACATGAAAATAAGAATTTTTCAAATGTATACACATTGTTTCCTTATTTGAATAGTCGATATAGGGATAAGCTAATTGGAAGAATAAATAATGCATTATTAGATTATCACTATTGTAAGAAAGATTTTGATATTTTCCATCCAACTTATTATGAGTTATCTTTTCTGGAGCGTATAAAAGGTAAACCTTTTGTCTTAACGGTGCATGATATGTATAATGAGCGGTTTAATGTTGATTCTGGAAATGTTATATTTTTTAAGAAAGAATTGATTAAGCGAGCAGATAGAATTATAGCAATAAGTGAAAATACAAAAAAGGATATATTGCAAATATACGATATAGACGAAAAGAAAATCTCTGTTGTGTATCATGGCTTTCGAGCTGTCGAAAGTCTAATAAGGCCAGAAGGCCTTATTAGACAACCATATGTACTTTTTGTAGGAGGGCGGGGTGATTATAAAAATTTTGATAGATTTATTAAGGCTTTTGCTTATTTGGTGACTAAATATGCTGATTTGAATTTAGTTTGTACGGGAAACATTTTTACGAAAGAAGAACTTATGAATTTTAAAAAATTAAACATATCAGAAAAAGTACATCATTGTTTTTCTACAGAAAAAGAATTGGCATGGTTATATGCAAATGCGGAATTTTTTGTTTTTCCTTCTATTTATGAGGGATTTGGTCTCCCTTTGTTAGAAGCATTTTATTATGGAGCACCTTCTATTGTTAGTAATACAAGTTGTTTCCCTGAAATTGCAAATGATGCCGCTTTGTTTTTCAATCCATATGAAATAGACTCTATGATTAGTAATATGGATAAATTGTTATCATCGGATAGTCTGAAAAATCAACTCATACGATGTGGTAAATTTAGAGTGGAACAGTTTTCGTGGAGAAAAACGGCAGAGGAAACAAATACTATTTATGAGAGTTTATTATGAAGAATGTTTCTGTTGTTCTATGTACGTATAATGGTGAGAAATATATACGGGAGCAGTTGGAGTCTATTTTAAATCAAACATATCCAGTGTATGAGGTCGTTATTCAGGATGATAAGAGTACGGATGATACAGTTGATATAATAAAAGAGTATGAATCAAAGTATTCATTTGTGAAATTATTTATTAATGATAATAATAAGGGGTTTTGTCAGAATTTTTTGAGCGCTTATTTATTAGCGTCTGGAGATTATATCCTAAGTTGCGATCAAGATGATATATGGGATAATAATAAAGTCAATATTTTAGTGAACAGTATAGAAAATAATATGCTGATTTTCTCGAATTCAGTACTTTTTGATGCGAATAAGAATTTTCAATATAAGTCGATCCCATTTTATTCTCAGTATATTTCTGTGTTAAAACCATTTGTATTAGGGCATCAGATTATGTTTGATTGTCGGTTGCTTGCTGATATTCAGTATTTTATAGATCATTCATATCCGTATGATTATTATATTTTTTTAAAGGCAATGTCTATAGGAACTGTTAAATATATAGATAAACCTCTTGTTAAATGGCGTCGACATAATTTGGCTATAACGTATGTGGAGAAAAATAAAAATGAAAAGGGATTAGTTGGGTATTATAAATCACTTTTGTCGCTTAGAGATAAAAATAAGAGAGAACGTTCTGCTTCTTATTTTTATGGAATAAGAAAGTATGTGCATTATAATGATGAATCTTTGAATAGAGTTATAGCCTTAATGGCAAAAGGTGATTTGCTTTCAATTATGAGAGCATCTTTTATATGCTTAATGAATTATAGGAAGTTATATCCTGGTAAATTGAGATTGGTAATATTATTGAGATCTTTTTTTGTTCCAATATTCTTTTATTGATAAGTATGGAAAAGGAATAGTTAAAATATAATCTATGAATATATTGTATTATTATAGAGATAGTTTGTCTTTAATGGATTCATGGCAAAAGATCCATTTTTTAGATGAACTGCGAAGAATGGGGCATATAGTAACTATTTTTAATTATCTTGATTATTCTAATCTGTTTCAAGCGAATGAAGAAATAATTGCTAAGTTGAAAAATAGGGCTTGGGATTTTTTTATGACTGCTCATGGATGTGATTTACTGTTCCCTGAAACTATACAAGAAATAAGGAAATTGGGGATTCCTTCTTTATTGATTTGTTTTGATAACTTACATGCTCCATTTATGCATAAATCAATAGCTCCTTTTTTTGATCTTGTTTGGTTGACATCTTTCGAAACAAAACCACTGTTTGAGAAATGGGGGTGTAATTGTATATTCCAGCCGTATGCTGCAAATCCATACACTTATTTTCCTCATTACGGAAAAGAAATAAAAACAGTAGGTTTTATTGGGACTCCTTATGGGACACGTATTGAAAAAATTAATGATCTTGTTAATTCAAATGTGAATTGTACCGTGTATTCGGATAAGGTTAATGTTGCGGGAATTATTCCTAAAAGAAAGAAAGGAATACAAGATTACTGGGAGATGTTACGTTTGGATTTTGATTTGATCAGATTTCCAGTAGGAAGGAAGGTTTTAGAAGCTAAATATTGTAAAAAAATTCTTGTAAAAAATTCTGCACTGAATATTGCTTCTGAATATTTGAATGTATATCCGTCAGTTTCTTTTGAAAAAATGAATGAATTATATTCTAATTTCTCATTAACTTTGGGTATTACCGAATTATGGGATACATATGTATTGTCAAAACCAATACATAAATTACATTTACGAACATTTGAAATACCTATGTGTGGTGGATTGCAGTTAGTTTCATATGTTAATGAGTTAGGGGAATATTTTGAAGAAGATAAGGAGATCATATTCTATCGTTCTAAAGATGAGTTTATTGAAAAGGCTACTTTTTATTTATCAAAAGATAAATACACATTACGACAAAAAATGAAATTAGCAGCTCGATACAGGGCTGAACATGAACATACATGGAGAAATAGATTTGAGAATATTTTTAACATAATGGGAGTTGATAAAATATATGGAAAAAAGTTATGAAATTGCATTAGCAACAGATTCTAATTATATTATACCTACGACGGTTTTATTGAAATCTTTGTTTGTTAATAATTGTGAGTGTGAATTTGTTGTAAATGTGTTATATTTAACTGATAGACTTTTAGATAAGGATGTGTGCTTCCTTAAAGAATATATAAAACAGCATGGTCATAAAAGTCGTTTTTTATCAGTCTCTGAGGATATATTGGGAAATGTACCTGATTGTCGGCATACAAAAAGTACTTATCTACGTCTTTTTTTGCCTCAGTTAATGCCCATAGAAGTAGATAAAGTCCTTTATTTAGATTCTGATATTGTTATTTCCGGCTCTATAGTAAATCTTTTGCAATTAGATCTTGATTCATATAGTTTAGCCGCTGTGAAAGAAAGTATAAATATTTATGATAAATCTTATCAGGTAGCTTTAGGTATACCTGTTGTAAATGATTATTTTAATGCAGGTGTAATTTATTTGAATTTGAAAAAAATGCGTGAAGATAATGCTGTTTCTAATTGTCTATCCTATTTGAATAATAATTTGAATGTAATCAAGGCAAATGATCAGGATGTTCTAAACGGAGTGTTTTGGGGAAGTGTAAAATACATATCTCCAATATATAATTTTAACTATTGGATAGAAAAGGATATCGCATTACAGTTGTTTTCCAAAGAAGAATATAAAGAAGTAAAAACAAGTCCTCGTATAATTCATTATATAGGTCCGATAAAGCCATGGCTATTTTTATCTATGCATCCAAAGAAAAAAATTTGGTGGTATTATCTTAAACAAACTCCTTTTAAAAAGTACAAACCAATAGGGAAAAATACTAAAAATATCATGTTGTATCCTGTTTTTATGGTCATTTCTATGATTAAAAGAAATGTTACTATGAAAATGAAACAACAAATGGGATTCTTATTGCCATTAAAATTAAAAATTGATTTAAAACGTTGTATCTTTAAAGTTCAATAGGAAATGAATATGATTAAAGTTGTTTTTATGGGTCTTGGTTACATAGGCCTTCCTACTGCAACAGTTGCGGCAAATAAAGGATTGCAGATTGTTGGAGTTGATATAAATGCAAGAGTTGTAGATACAATCAATCAAGGTAAGATTCATATAATAGAACCTGGACTTCAAGAATTAGTTAGGAATGTTGTGACTGCAGGCAATCTGCGAGCTTCACTTGTTCCTGAAGAAGCTGATGTCTTTTTAATTGTTGTACCAACCCCATTTAAGGGAGGAAATCATGAACCGGATATCACCTATGTTGAGGCAGCAACCAAAGCGATAATTCCATATTTAAAAGAAGGTAATTTGTATATTATTGAGTCCACATCTCCTGTTGGAACAACAGAAAAAATGATGCAACTTATTTATACAGAACGCCCTGAATTGAAAAATATGATCTATATAGCTTATTGTCCTGAACGTGTGTTACCTGGGAATGTTTTGTATGAGTTAGAACATAATGATCGTGTAATCGGTGGGGTTAATGAAATTTCGACAGAAAAAGCAATTCAATTCTATTCGCAATTTGTTAAAGGAAATTTGCATAAGACGAACTCAAGGACTGCCGAAATGTGTAAATTGACAGAAAATTCATCACGAGATGTTCAGATCGCTTTCGCGAATGAATTATCCTTAATCTGTGATAAAGCAGGAATTAATGTCTGGGAATTGATTGAATTGGCAAACAAGCATCCGAGAGTGAATATTTTACAGCCAGGTTGTGGGGTAGGAGGACATTGTATAGCAGTAGATCCGTATTTTATAACCGCTGATTTTCCTGTTGAGTCACAATTAATTTCTAAATCAAGAGAAATTAATAATTATAAATCTTTTTGGTGTGCGGAAAAGATTAAAAATACAATTCTTGAATTTGAATTAAAACATAAGCGTAAGCCTATTGTTGCAATAATGGGCTTGGCGTTTAAGCCTAATATAGATGATTTGAGGGAAAGTCCAGCTAAATATATTGCTCAGAAGGTTATGCAAGCAGAGTTAGACGGTTTGCTAATAGTAGAGCCTAATATTTCAGAACACCCTGTTTTTAAGTTAACAAATTATGAAGAGGCTTACGGGAAAGCTGATATTGTTGCTTTTTTGGTCGCTCATAATGAGTTTAAAGCTTTGCCTTGGAAAGAAGATAAGGTGATTCTTGATTTTTGTGGAATATTTAAAAAGTAAAAAATGAAAAAGGTAATGCTTGTTTTTGGAACTCGTCCTGAAGCCATCAAAATGGCTCCATTAGTGAAAGAGTTGCAAAAGTATCCAGATAGGTTTGATACGATTGTTTGTGTAACGGGGCAACATCGTCAAATGTTAGATCAGGTCCTTCAATTGTTTGAAATTGTACCGGACTATGATTTGGATATAATGAAGCCTGGACAGGATTTATACGATATAACGTCTCGTATTTTATTAGGAATGAGAGAGGTGTTTGATCAGATTATTCCAGATATAGTATTAGTTCATGGCGATACAACAACTTCAATGTCTGCAGCATTAGCCGCTTTTTACAAGCAAATTCCAGTGGGGCACGTGGAAGCAGGATTGAGGACTTATAATATATATAGTCCTTGGCCAGAAGAAGTTAACCGCCAAATAACGAGCCGGATTTCAGTATTTAATTTCGCTCCTACTAAGCTAAGTGCTTCCAATTTGAAAAAAGAAGGGGTTAAAGAAGAAACGATTACAATCACTGGGAATACGGTGATTGATGCATTGCACTATGTGGTGAATAAGTTGGAACTGGATTCCAGTTTATCAGGTGGTATTAAGAAGGAATTAAAAAGTTTAGGATTTTCAGAGGAATCTCTAAATACTTGGGGATATTCTCGCCGTATGGTTTTGATAACCGGACATCGCCGTGAGAATTTTGGTGATGGTTTTTTACATATTTGTCAGGCGATAAAAACGTTAGCAGAAAAATATCCTGATACGGATTTTGTTTATCCTGTACATTTGAATCCCAATGTACAGAGACCTGTAAATGAGCTGTTGAGTCATATCTCGAATGTCTATTTGGTAAAACCTTTAGAATATCTACCTTTTGTTTATTTGATGAAGCGAGCTTATTTCATTTTAACAGATTCAGGTGGAGTCCAAGAGGAGGCACCCGGTCTTGGTAAGCCTGTATTGGTTATGCGTGATACTACAGAGAGACCGGAAGCTGTAGAAGCAGGAACTGTAACATTGGTAGGTACGAATTCTAAAAAGATAGTACAATGTTCTACATTATTGTTTGAGGATGAATCTGTTTATAAAAAAATGTCAGATGCCAATAATCCATATGGTGATGGTAGAGCAACTATCCGAATTGTTAAAGTATTGGGGGATATGTGATGAAAGTTCTTGTTATTAATAATGCAATGACCCCTTATGTGAAGGCTGTGTATGATAGGGTAGTCGATATGGGTACCTCTGTTACAATTGTAATTCCAGAATCTGTTGACTCAAAAGTTGTTGGAGCAGGGGTTAAACAAATTGATTCAACAGTGGATAAAATAAAAATTGTAAAGGCCTTACAAAAAAGATTATGGTATGGAAAATTAGGGTTATTAAAC
Organism: Parabacteroides sp. AF48-14; assembly: GCF_003477465.1. Taxonomy (NCBI): domain Bacteria; kingdom Pseudomonadati; phylum Bacteroidota; class Bacteroidia; order Bacteroidales; family Tannerellaceae; genus Parabacteroides; species Parabacteroides sp. AF48-14. The sequence goes on along the minus strand of NZ_QUDI01000030.1, from coordinate 68,280 downwards.
TTAAAGGATATAATTCTTTCAGAATCACCTGATATTGTTACATTATGTTGGCCTTATTTGTTGCAATTGTTTTTTCAACCATCGTTAAGAAAGTTATTGAAGCAAACTGATACAAAATTAATGATTGCAGAAATACCCTTTATGGTCCCTCCTTATGGAAATATTATTTCTTATTATCGAAAGAATATTTTTTTATAATGAGAATATGGGAGATTGTTAGTAAAGGAATACTCTTTTAATCTTAAATCATTTGTGACAATGTTTTTAAGAAAAGAAATGTTATTCTTGGGCTGATGGTACAATAAATTATTTAGATATTTCAAAAGATTTATGGGCATCATATGGTGTCCATAAAGATAAAGTTTATGTTGTTCATAATTCAACAGATACAGATATACTCTTTTCTCAAAAAGAAAAAATACTAAAAGAGTCTCCTCTTTTGCCATCAAGAAGATATATATTGCATATAGGTCGTTTAGTAAAATGGAAGCGAGTTGATTTGCTAATAGATGCTTTTAATTTGTTCTCTCATAAATATCAAGATGTTTGTTTATTGATAATAGGAGATGGGCCTGAATATAAAACATTGAAACAAATGTCAGTTGATTTAGGATTAAGTGATAAAGTTATATTTATTGGGGCTGTATATGATTCATTTCAATTAGGTCAATATATGACGGAATCTTCAATATATGTATTGGCTGGCATGGGAGGGCTTTCTATTAATGATGCTATGGCCTATGGATTACCCATTATATGCTCTAGAGCAGACGGAACAGAGACCTATTTAGTTAAAGAAAATTATAATGGACTATTTTTTAAAGAAGGAGATAAAGTTGATTTAGCAAGTAAAATAGAACAATTGCTGATAGATGATTCTAAAAGGAAGATGATGGGGGAAAACTCTTTGAAGATTATAAAAGAAAAAGAGAATGTAAATGTAGTTAGTCGAAATTATTGGAATGCTTTTAATCAAATATATGGGAAGGTTACGCAGATATATAAGTAGTTTTTTTAGAAAACCAATTCAGTTTAGTGATCAGTTACGGACTGAACCTATAAGTCGTAAGTTTGGTTTTGATCGAGGATGTCCTATAGATCGTTACTATATTGATTCTTTTTTGAAGCAGAATCAAAATTTTATCACAGGATCTGTCCTTGAGATTGCTGAAAGTACTTATAGTAAACAGTTTGGGCATGATATATCATCGTATGAAATTCTTCATTATGATGATTCTAATAAGAATGCAACGATTGTCGGTGACTTGACTAAACCGGATACTTTACCGCAGGAAAGGATTGATTGTTTTATTTGCACACAAACCTTAAACTTTATTTTTGATGTACAAAAGGCCATTGAAGGTAGTTATAAAGTATTGAAACAAGGCGGTACATTGTTGTGTACAGTTTCTGGGATATCTCAAATTTCTCGTTATGATATGGATCGATGGGGAGATTATTGGCGTTTTACAGATCTCTCGATTCGAAAATTGATGGAATCTGTTTTTGGAGAAGGAAATGTGGAAATTGTTACGTTTGGGAATGCATTAGCTGCTACTGCATTTTTGCAAGGTTTGGCTGTGGATGATTTACCGGAGATTTCTTTGTTAGATAAAAAAGACCCTGATTATCAAATAACAATTGGAATAAAGGCTACTAAATGATGAGGAAAATATTGCAGTATATTTTAGATCGTTTAGTCTATTTTTTATATCGAAATTCGGTTGTAATAGGGAACTTCTCTCATTTCTGGTGTAATATACCGATTCCAATTTCCTATCCCCAACAAAGCCAGACTCATCCGTCAATTTTGTATATCAAACAAGGTTGGAATGGGGCTACCCACTGGTTAGGAACGACTCCCTATCCTAATGCTCAAATAGAGTATGAAAATCCTTGTATTTATTATGCAAATGTCCTAAATGAGGAACTTCCTATACGATTTATCCCAATAGAAAAAAATCCGATATTAGATTGGCCTGGTGGCGACTGTTTCAATTCTGATATAGAATTATATTATGCGGATAATGTGCTCTATTCAATTATTCGGGAATATGATAATAGTACACTATCAAAGAAATTGAAAGTCCAGTATTCGGAAGATGGGCAACATTGGAGTAAGTCCCGTTTATTTTTTGAAACGATAGATCCTAAACAAGAGTTATTATCACCTTCTATTATTCAGCATAAGGGTAAACTACGTCTTTACTGCTTGAATGGTGATGCCGGTATTTCAAAAAGAGGGAACTGCACTGGCATTCATATTTTGGAAGGGGATGATTTAAAACAATCGGCTTTTAAGGAAATTGCTACAGGGATATTTACAAATAAAGAACAGGTCCGGATAGAACCTTGGCATTGTTGTTTATTTGAGTATCAACAAAAATTATATATGCTTTTTTGTGGGCGGGATCATAAGCAAAAAACATTTCGCTCTCCAATGGAGACTTATTTAGCTGTCTCTGAAGATTATCAGAATTTCTATATTTATGAAAAGCCGATAGTTGCTCATATTAAAACCTATCGTCCTTCTGCTTATATTGATGGAGATCAATTACATTTATATTTTTCTGTTGTCGGATATATTGATAATTTTCATGAAGACAGGCGGATTGGATATACTTGTCTGAACATGAAGGAACTGCTCAAAATCTTGCAATGAAAGTAGTTATTTTAAATACATCCGAACGTACCGGAGGGGCTGCAGTAGCTGCCGGACGTTTAGGTAAAGCTTTAAGGAAGGCCGGAATACAGGTAGATAAACTTGTCCGGGAAGATACATGGTTAAACCGTTTTCGATTTTATTGGGAGCGGTTGATTATTTTTTTGCTTAATCATTTGAGTAGAAAGAACCTGTTTACGGTTTCCATTGCCAATACCGGAGTGGATGTCTCCAACCATCCTTTGGTAAAAGAAGCGGATATTATTCATCTTCATTGGGTTAATCAGGGATTTCTTTCATTAAAAGATATAAAGGCACTTACCAAACTGGGTAAGCCGATTGTATGGACTATGCATGATATGTGGCCTTGTACTGGTATTTGCCATCATGCGAGGGATTGCGAAAAGTTTCAAACACGGTGTGAGGCTTGTTTCTTTTTGAACTCAAAGGGTAAAGATCTTTCAACTTTTGTTTTTGATAAAAAGCAAGCTATATATAAAGATGCGAATATGACTTTTGTTGGTTGCAGTCAATGGCTTGCAAACCGAGCAAGGCAGAGTCGCTTGTTACAAAACAAAACGGTTCTATCGATCCCGAATCCAATTGATATGAATATTTATCATCCTGTGGACCAGGGGCAGGCTCGTCAATCTTTAGGATTGCCTTTAGGTAAGAAACTCTTGTTATTTGGGGCGTTGAATGTTACGGATAAACGAAAGGGGATAGACTATCTGATTGCGGCTTTGCAAGAAGTAAAGAATCAAGATATTGAACTTGTTGTTTTTGGACAGGTAAAAGAAGATATTCGAAATCTTTTCCCTGTGCCGATTCATCCTATGGGTTATTTGTCTGATGAATCTAAGATTGTAGAGCTATATAATGCAGTAGATGTGTTTATAACCTCTTCCTTAGAGGAAAACCTACCGAATACAATTATGGAATCGATGGCATGTGGAACCCCTTGTGTCGGATTTGAAATAGGCGGTATTCCGGAAATGATCGATCACAAAATAAATGGCTATGTCGCAAACTATATGGATGCAAACGATTTAGCTAATGGTATCCAATGGATTTTAAACAACCCGAATCCTCAAGCCCTTTTAGATGCCTGTGTAAAGAAAGTGCAGGAAAATTACGGGGAACAAATAGTAGCAGAGAAATATCTTGCATTGTATCAGAATTTATTACATAATAGTGATGAAAGAATATAAGTTGGCTAAATATTATTTGATTTTGTTTTATGGAGTAGTAGGTATTCTCTTCTATCTGTTATCGGTTTATACTCCTTTAATGGCAGATGATTTTTCTTTTGCCTATAGGTATGGTAAAAACGGAGCGGATATTTTATATCCAATTACAAATTTGTCGGATATTGCTGTCTCTCAATATTATCATTATTTTGTATCTAATGGACGAACTCCAGTTCAATTTATAGAACAATTGTTCGCAGGGTTACTTGGACGTGATTTATTTAATCCGTTTAATACTCTAATATTTTTAATTTTTTTGTGGGTATGTGTATCATTAATTAGCCAAAAGAAGAAAAGCCTTTATATCGTAACAGCGTTGTTTTTATTGTTCTGGTTTTTATTACCTGTGCCAGGAGAGACTTTACTATGGATGTCTGGAAGTGTTTGTTATTTGTGGGCTTCTTGTTTTGTGCTCTTGTTTTTGTATCTATTTTTGAAAATAGATACGATGAGCATACCAAAATGTATGTATCCTCTCTTATTTGTATTGGGAATGCTTGCCGGTTGGGTCCATGAAGGATTGACAGTTGGGGTTTCAGGATGTCTATTTCTTTATTTCTGTTTTCATTCGGGAAAGTTTAGAGGAAATGTTATTCCTTTGACTTTAGGCTTTTGGTGTGGAACTTTATTAGTTTTTAGTTCTCCTGGTATTTGGGCAAGAGGTTTAGATTCTTTTGATTTAGTTTCATTTATAATGCTTCGTGTGCGCTTTGCATTGTATATTAAAGCATTTTGGATACTAATATTTATTCTCTTATATTTGTTTTTTCGAAAACGGGAGATTTTTAAGGAATTCCTTAAAAAAAAATGCTATACTTTTAGGTATAGCATTTTTTGAGTTTCTATTTGGTTGTTTGATTGGTTTACAGTCTATACGGCAAACATTCTTTGTGGAATTATTTTCAATTCTGTTAATAGCTAAATATTTTGTTGACTATGGAAATTCTGTTTACAGATACAAAGTGTACTATTTGTTAGTAGGTTTGTGTTTGTTTATTCCAGATTATGCATACTCTTTGAATGCGTGCCAAAAGAATTATAAATTGTATCAATCTGTTTTTAAAGAATATCGTAATAGCGAGGATGGGGTGATCCCGACTGATTATAGACGCGAATCAACTTGGTTTTCAACGCATGATATGAACCGATTTGTCCATCCTTATTTCTTCTCTCATAATGCTCAGTATTATTTAAATTGTTATTTGCCATTTTATATTCATAATGATCGTTTAATTGTTTTGCCTCGGATGATCTATGAACAATTGTATTTAGAGGATTCGTTTTGTCAGCCACAAAATAGAAGTATAGTCGAGAATGGTGATTTTTATACACGTCCTGATATTGACTTTTATGTGATGCCGTTGGATAAGAATGACTTGAATGATTATGAATCAATGAGCGTTTCCTATAAATTTAATATGGATTCCATAAATATACCCTGGTATATAAAGCCTATACGTTCTTATATTAAAAGATTAAATCCCAATGAGCAGTTGTCTTATGGAACTTCAATAACAAGACTGAAGAGTCGTTTGGGGAATTCTTACCTTCTGATTGATAAACCTTATGCTACGGATTTAGGTGCTAAAGTTGTAAGGATTGAGTTTATATCTAATAAGTGATTATGATGAGACTATCAATTGTTGTCCCTTGTTATAATGAAGAGTTGGTTCTTCAGGAAACTACTACCCGTTTGGGGGCTGTTTTAGAATCTTTGATACACAAGCAAAAAATATCTTCTGACAGCTTTGTTCTTTATGTCAATGATGGTAGTCGGGATAAAACCTGGTCGATTATTGAATCTTTGCATTCTGCCAATCCTTATGTAAAGGGATTGAATTTAGCAGGTAATGTCGGACATCAAAATGCGCTGATGGCAGGGTTGATGACGGCGAAGGAGGGTGCGGATATTTTAGTGTCGATCGATGCTGACCTACAGGATGACGTGAACGTTATAGAAGAAATGGTGGACAGGTATCAAGAAGGGTATGATATTGTTTATGGGGTTCGTAGTTCGCGGGATTCGGATACTTTTTTTAAGAAGAATACGGCATTGGCATTTTATAAACTGATGTCTTGGTTAGGTGTGAAGTCTGTTTATAATCATGCGGACTATCGTTTAATGAGTAAGAGGGCTGTTGAGCAGTTAGGCTATTATAAAGAGCGAAATTTATTTTTAAGAGGAATTGTCCCTTTGATAGGATATGAAACGACCTCTGTTTATTACCGGCGTAGTGAACGCTTTGCGGGAGAATCGAAATATCCGCTAAGTAAAATGTTTAATTTCGCGGTGGATGGAATTACTTCTTTTTCTGTGAGACCGCTACGATTAATAGCTTCTCTTGGCTTTCTTTTCTTGTTTTGTAGTTTGATAGCTGTTGTTTATACGTTATATGTTTATTTTAATGGTGAAACTGTAGCAGGCTGGGCTTCTTTGATGTTATCTGTTTGGTTTTTGGGCAGTCTTATTTTGATCGCTATCGGTATTGTGGGGGAATATATTGGTAAGATATATTTAGAGGTAAAAGAAAGGCCCCGATATAATATTGAGAAGTTTTTGAGTTAAAAGACTCATCGTCTTTTTACTCGTAGAAGTTTTCTGAAAGCATATATCTATTGAACTAAAAACACCTATGTTTTGTCATCAAAGCATAGTGTTTTTAGTTTATCATGAATGTTAATCGGCTAAATGGAAAAAGGTTTTATGCGCAAATAAAGAAAAATAACGACAAATAAGTTGAATTTCAGAAAGGAAGGATATAGAATACTTAATAATTCTTATATTTGTTCTGTATCTATGGAAAGGACTGGTTTAGTCAAAATTGTTGAATAATATAATTAAAAATGGATGGCCTTGCATATTAATATAGAACAGCTACTATCTACTCGGACAATAGAAAGCAATCGCATTGAATTTAAAGAAGGGTGGAATCCTGCTCCTATCTATCGGACGATATGTGCTTTTGCAAATGATTTTGACAATATCGGAGGAGGATATATCGTTATTGGTATCAGAGAGAAAGACGGTATTGCTGCCCGTCCTGTATGTGGGTTGGAAGAGGAACAAATTGATAAGATCCAAAGAGAGATATTGCAGTTTAATAATTTGATAGAACCAGTATATTTCCCGAAAGTTTCAATTGAAGAGATTGATGATCGTAAAGTCCTTGTGATCTGGGTCCCAGGTGGCTCAAATCGACCTTATAAGGTTCCGGATGATGTGAAGGCAAAAAATAAAACCTATAATTATTATATCCGTTATAATTCTTCATCGATTATTGCAAAAGGAGAAAATGAGCAGGAATTGATAAGTTTATGTAATCAAATACCTTTCGATGACAGAGTTAACCAGAGTGCTACGATAAATGATATTTCAGGGACGTTGGTCCGGGATTTTTTAATCCGAACAAAAAGTAAGTTGGTGGATCAATTGGAAAGTATGAGTTTATCGGATATCCTTGCTCGGATGGATCTCATAGTCGGCCCACAGGAAAGAGTTTTGCCGAAGAATGTAGCTTTGATGCTTTTTAATTATGAACCGTATCGATTTTTCCCTTATACACAAATTGATATTGTAATTTACCCGGAAGGCAAAATGGAAAATCCTTCGAGTATAATTGAGATACCTTCGATAAAAGGACCAGTGCATTTGATGATTGCAGAAGCGTTGAATTATCTGAAAACGAATGTGATTAAAGAGAAAATTAAAAAAGTTCCAAATCAGGCGGAAGCAATAAAGTTTTATAATTATCCGTATCAGGCGTTGGAAGAGGCAGTTGTGAATGCTCTTTATCATAGGAATTACCAAGAAAGAGAACCTGTTGAAATCGTAATTAATCCTGATAAAATAGAGATAATCAGCTATAATGGTCCTGATCGGTCAATCCATATTTCTGATTTGAAAGCGGGAAATAATATACGGGCTCGTAGATATCGCAACCGGAAGTTGGGAGATTATTTGAAGGAGTTGGATTTGACTGAGGGACGGGGAACCGGTATTCCTACTATACAGAAAGAATTACAATCCAATCGTTCCGAAAGAGCTGTTTTTGAAACGGATGAAGAACGAACTTATTTTCTGGTCGAAATACCTTGCCATAAAGATTTTATAGAACCTGAAATGAGAGAAATAGATCGTGAGGAATTAGCCAATATCCGGTTTGAATATAAGTATTTACAGAAGTATCAAAGTGTATTGTCTTTTCTGGCATCTCATAATGCAAAGAGAGGGGAAATATTGGAGTTCATTCATGTTTCTGATAATTATTATAATAAAACGAAATATATAAGAACATTGTTAGGTTATGGACTAATAGAAATGACCAAGGAAAATTTGCAAGATCCTAATCAAGGCTATCGAATTACGGAAAAAGGCTTGCGCTACCTTGAAATACTTAAGAAAGAGCAATTTTCAGGTAAAGAGTAGTTAGTAAGTTAGTTAGTAAGTTAGTTAGTAAGTTAGTTAGTAAGTTAGTTAGTAAGTTAGTTGGCGTTCATCCCTGTTAACTTGGTACGACGCCTACTTCACTTCCAAATAAGCAAAGGACCTGGTTCACTTTATCCAACCGGAGCGATTCTTTTCCTTGTTCCAGTTCACGACAAAGCGTAAGCCTACACCTGTTTTGTTTGACTCTTGAATATCTTTCTTATCTTTGCACAGAAACAAAAATAGATCACTAAGTCTATATGCAGCAACCTTTATTCTCAATCATAACAATTACATATAACGCATCACGTTGGGCGGAACAGACTTTTCTGAACGTGTTGAGCCAGTCGTATCCACATATCGAGTATATCGTGATAGACGGCGGGTCGACGGATGGAACTGTCGATATTATCAAACGGTATGAATCGGGGTTTGCCTATTGGGTGAGCGAACCGGATAAGGGTATTTATGATGCGATGAATAAGGGGCTTCAAAAGGCGACGGGCGATTATGTCTGGTTTATCAATGCCGGTGATTCTTTATGTACGGCGGATACGGTCCAGCGGGTAGCTCCCTGATACAAAAGAGGAAGGCTCTGCCGGATGTGGTCTATGGTGAAACGAATATCGTGGATGAGGAAGGCCGGTCGTTAGGCCTCAGGCGGCTTAAGGCTCCCCGGAAGCTTTCGTGGAAGAGTTTTCGGATGGGTATGTTGGTTTGCCACCAGTCGTTTATAACAAAACGTACGATTGCTCCGTTATATGATTTACAATATCGCTACTCTGCCGATTTTGACTGGTGTATCCGTTGCATGAAGCAGGCCGGGGTGTTGTATAATACGCATCTCACCCTGTCCAATTTTCTGGATGGAGGGACGAGTACGATGCAAAGAAAAGCATCATTGCGAGAACGATATGCGATTATGTGCAAATATTATGGTACTTTTGCTACGGTTTTGCTTCATGGGTGGTTTGCTGTCCGTTTCTATACGGCCAAACTACTGAAAGGGCGCGTTTGATAGTATGAATTTTAATGACATATATATGAAGGATTTGCTAAAGCAGTGGGGAAAACACATTGTTGCCCTGATCTTGTTTTTAGGTCTGGTGATGGTCTATTTTTCACCGGCGGTGTTTGACGGGAAAGTGGTTATGCAGGGTGATAATATCAAGCTGTCGGAATGGGACATAGCCAGATGGATCAGTATGCCAAGACTGCACAACCCGGCGAGTTCAGTGCCTGGTCGGACGCTATGTTCGGGGGAATGCCGTATGTGGCCGGATATGGACAGCCTGCGCCGAGTATGCCTTCTTACACGATTGTAGACGGTTGGTTGAAAAAGGTCGGTTATGGTGATGCGGCTATGGTTTTTGTCGGTTTGGTCAGTTTCTATCTTCTGATGTGTATCATGGGAGTGAACTGGTGGCTGGCCATTGCCGGGGCGATTGCCTTTGCCTTTGCTTCGTATAATATCATCATAATAGAGGCCGGGCATATTGTGAAGGCTTATGTGATTGGATATATGCCGGTAACGTTGGCGGGGATGGCTTTGCTGTTCAGGCGTTCTTACCTGTGGGGGGCTGTCCTGTTCTTGTTGGGGGTAGCTTTGTCTTTAGCGAACGGGCATATTCAGATTACCTATTATTTGGTGTTGCTTTGCCTGTTTATCTATGTAGGATATGTGATTAAGAAAATCCGGGAGAAAGCGTATGGAGAATGGTTGAAGACCTCGTTGATTATGGTTGCTTGTGTCATTTTGGCGGTATTGCCTAATGCACAAGGTATGTATTCCAACTGGGATTTGAGCCAGCATTCGACTCGTGGTGCAACGGAATTGACGCCTAAGCCTGATGCTTCGGGAAAGGTGGAAAAGGTTTCTACCGGTCTGGATAAGGATTATGCTTTCCAGTGGAGTTACGGGTGGAAGGAGCTGCTGACGGTTCTTGTGCCGAACACATATGGCGGAAGTTCCGGAGGTACGTTGGACAGTTCTTCCGAGTTGTATAAAGAATTGAAGAAAAACGGGGCGCAGGTAGGGAAAGAGTTGCGGACTTACACATATTGGGGGGATAAGATTTTTACTTCCGGGCCGGTTTATTTCGGGGCGTTGGTTTGTTTCTTGTTCGTTTTAGGGATGTTTGTGGTCCGGAATCGGATGAAATGGTGGCTATTTGCCGGTTCTGTCTTTCTGACTTTCCTGGCATTGGGGCGTAACTTCGATGCTTTCAACGATTTGATGTTCCATTATCTGCCGATGTATAATAAGTTCCGTACAGTTGAAATGGCGTTGGTGATACCGGGATTGGTATTCCCGATTATCGGTATTTGGGGACTGCGGGAAATCCTGGCACAGAAAGTGGACGAGGCCCGGTTGAAGAAAGGATTCCTTTGGTCGTTGGGCTTGACGGGTGGTATTTGTGTGATTCTTTGGTTGATGCCGTCTTTGTTGTTGAATTTCCAGTCTGCTTATGATGCCCAGTTCCAGAATCAGGTTCCGGAATGGTATTATACGGCTTTGTTGATGGACCGTGCTTCATTGGCTTCGGCTGATGCACTGCGCTCTTTGATCTTTATTTTGTTGGGAGCCGGTTTGCTTGTCTGGTTCTGGAAAGCGAAGAATAAAAAAACGGCTGCTACGGTAGTGAGTGCAGGTGTGGCAGTTCTGATTTTGGCTGACCTTTGGACGGTGGACCGCCGCTATTTGAATGACAGCAATTTTGTAAAACAGCAGCCGAGTGAAATGTATAAGGAAACAGTGGCCGATAAGGAAATCCTGAAAGATACGGATTCGACTTTCCGCGTTCTGAATATCAATAATCCCTGGCAGGAGACGAATACTTCCTATTATCATCATTCGATTGGCGGTTATCATGCTGTCAAGCTGCGCCGTTATCAGGAACTGATCGACCATCGTCTGGATGGAGAATTGCGTGGCATTATCGGGGCTTTGCAGAAAGCACAGACGGTAGATGATGTGATGTCTGCATTGGCGGCTTGTCCTTCTTTGAATATGCTGAATACCCGCTATATTATTTATAATCCGGAGCAGCAGCCGTTGAGAAATCCATACGCGTTTGGAAATGCGTGGTTCGTTGATAAACTGGATATTGTGGAGAATGCGGATGCCGAGATCGAGGCGTTGAATACAATTAATCCGTTAGAGACGGCTGTTGTCGATAAGCGTTTCCAGAAAGATTTGGAAGGATTTGTACCGCAGAAAGATTCAACAGCGACAATCGTGTTGGAAGAATACCGTCCAAACCGCTTGACATATAAGAGTAAAGCTGATAAGGAACAATTGGCTGTCTTTTCTGAAGTCTATTATCAGCCGGGATGGACGGCAACGATTGATGGTAAAGAAGTGCCGCATTTCCGTGCAGACTGGATCTTGCGAGGAATGCGTGTTCCGGCAGGCGAGCATACGATTGTGTTCGACTTCAGACCGCAAGGTTATGTCACGGCTGCTTATGTGGCTTCCTATAGCTCATTCCTGATCTTATTGCTGTTGATTGCAGCAGTCGGTTGGTCGGGGTGGCAGTATTGGAAAAAGAATAAAGAATAAGGATATGGTAGGGGCGAGGTTTTCTCGCCCTTATTTGTAGAATGTCTTTTGAAATGCCGAAAACTCCTCTTTTTTTAGGATTAACCGGTTCCATGTGGCATCCAGGAAACCGCAGCCGTATCCTAACAGCTGGATAAACGAGGCAATGATCGACAGGAAGCCGATCTTGATGCTTTTATTCTGTATGGTGGAATCTGCAAAGATCAGCAGGCAGAATAGGCCGAGCGGTAATAAACTCCATGCACAGAAGATACTGCCGATCAGGAAGAATAATACGCCTAAAGTAAAGATTGCCGGCAGTAGGTGGACCAGTTTAAGTGAATCCGGATATTTCTTATACAGATTGATTCGGGCAATACCCGAATTGTAGACCTGGCGGAAAAACTTGCGCCAGTCTGTGCGCCGTTTGTGATAGACCCATGCAGATGGGAACAGGCATACTTTATATCCGTTTTTAAAGAGGCGGATGCTGAAATCGATATCTTCTCCAAAGCGCATGGCGGAAAAGCCGTTGAGCGCCTCGTATGTGCTTTTACGGATTCCCATATTGAAGCTGCGAGGATAGAACTTATCCATTTTCTTCTTGCCTCCTCGGATGCCTCCTGTGGTGAAGAAGGAAGTCATGGAGTAGTTGATGGCTTTTTGAACATCCGTAAAGCTGTCTGAGGCCTTGTCCGGTCCTCCGAAAGCGTCCGCTCCTGTTTCCTGTAATTCTTTGTTTACCGATTTGATATAATCGGGGGGGAGGATACAATCCGAATCAAGAACGATCAGATAATCGCCTTTACTTTGTTTTGCTCCGTAGTTACGGGCATTTCCGGGGCCTCCGTTGGGAATATAGTAATAGGAAATAGCCAATTTATCCTTAAAAGCATCGACAACATGTTCACAAGTCTCTTTGGAGCCATCTTCAACGATGACGACTTCGAAGTTTGTTTCGCTTTGCCGTGTAAGACTGTCCAGCAGCTCCTCCACCTCATTCGGGCGGTTGTAGACAGGGATAATCAGGGATAAATGGGATGTTGCCATATCTATGAATTCTTTAAAATGTAATACCCGCAGGTCGTATAGAAATTACGGATATAAGGGATATTCAATATGCCCCATAGTTTCCGGGGACGGAGATTGAATTTTGTTTCGTAGTTCGGATTGATGAAGTAAAGGACTTCTTCGAGTATCTGGTAGTTCTCTTTATGCACGATTGAAAGAAAACGCTCCAATGAAATGCCGGTATCTTTGATCTCCAACAGTCCGTCCGGATTGACGCTACCCCATTCCAAAACTTTCTTATAGACAGGACGGGGCAATAGATGAATCCAGGGTGAATGGCTGAGAAGCTTGTTGCCGCATATTTGTTGATGTCCGCCGAATGGATTCTGCCAGGGAGGAAAAGCAACAAAAATGATACCGTAAGGATTCAAGAATCTTTTAATAAAAGGCAAGAATAATTCTTGGTTTGGGATGTGTTCTATCACATCCCGGATAATGATGATATCAAATGTGTTGTTTAGTTCTGTTACTTTGTAGATATCCTCACAGATCAGTGTCAGGTTTTTATTGTTGGGGTGTGTACTGTAAATATCTTTTGCAATGGCGATCTGACCTCCGTTGATGTCGATACCTGTCACTTTACAACCGAGATCCAGGAACGGTTTGATATTACCGCCTTCACCACAACCTATTTCGAGAATATTGGATTCGGCAGTTATCTGTCGATGTTTTTCGATAAACGGTATTACATATTTTTGTGTAGTAATACTTTGTTCCTTGAAATATAATTGTCTGTCTGCGTGTCTTGTTTGCATGTCTACAAAATAGAAATCCGGAAGGAATCCCTGATTTAAACAAGATCCTTCCGGAGAGATATTAATATCTGTAATGTTCAGCTTTGTACGGTCCTTCAACCGGCACGCCGATATAATCAGCTTGCTTCTGTGTCAACTTGGACAGCTTGACACCGATACGTTCCAGGTGGAGGCGGGCTACTTCTTCGTCCAAACGTTTGGGCAGGCGGTAAACACCGATTTCATAAGGCATTGTCCACAAATCCATCTGAGCCAGAACCTGATTCGTGAATGAGTTACTCATGACGAAAGACGGATGGCCTGTTGCACAACCTAAATTGACCAGACGGCCTTCTGCCAGCAGGAAGATGGAGTTTCCTGTCGGGAAAGTATATTTGTCTACCTGCGGTTTGATGTTAGTGTGCTTGATATTCGGATAGCTTACCAGCTTGTCTACCTGGATTTCGTTGTCGAAGTGGCCGATGTTACATACGATAGCCTGGTCTTTCATCTGAGCCATATGCTCGATAGTCAGGATATCGCAGTTGCCGGTAGTTGTAACAAATACGTTACCTTCCTTAACCGCTTCTTCCATTGTTGTTACTTCGAAACCTTCCATCGCAGCCTGTAAAGCACAGATCGGGTCGATTTCCGTAACCAGGACACGGGCGCCGTATGAACGCATGGAATGGGCGCAACCTTTACCGACATCGCCATATCCGGCAACTACTACCACTTTACCGGCGATCATTACATCCGTAGCACGCTTGATACCGTCAGCCAGTGATTCGCGGCAACCATACAGGTTGTCGAATTTGGATTTCGTAACGGAGTCATTGACGTTGATAGCCGGAACCAGCAACTCGCCTCTTTCCATCATCTGGTACAAGCGGTGTACGCCGGTTGTCGTTTCTTCGGAAACACCTTTCATTTCGGCTACTGTACGATGCCAGCGGGTATTGTCTTCAGCCAGGATACGGTTTAATGTATCCAAGATCACCTGTTCTTCATGGTTGCTACCTTTGCGGTTGATTGTTTCGGCATCGTTCTCTGCACGGTAACCCATGTGAACCAGCAGGGAAGCGTCACCACCGTCATCCACAATCATCTGCGGACCTTTACCGTCGGGGAAACGGAGCGCCATGTCGGTACACCACCAGTATTCTTCCAGTGTTTCACCTTTCCAGGCGAAAACGGGAACACCATCGGCAGCGATTGCTGCGGCAGCGTGGTCCTGTGTGGAGAAGATGTTACAGCTTGCCCAGCGAACATCTGCTCCCAACGCAACTAATGTTTCGATTAACACTGCGGTCTGAATCGTCATGTGCAGTGAGCCGGTGATACGAGCCCCTTTCAGGGGTTTCTGGTCGGCGTACTTCTTGCGGAGTGCCATAAGTCCCGGCATTTCGTGTTCGGCGATTTCGATTTCCTTGCGACCGAATTCTGCCAAACTCATATCTGCTACTTTATAAGGCAGATTAGTTGGAAATAATTGTGACATAAATTGATACTAAAATGTTAATGCCGCAAAGGTAGTAAAAAAACTTATACAGGCGTAATCCCTTGCTCTGCCAATAACTTTAATCCTAAGTCTTTCAATTTGAATTTCTGGATCTTTCCGCTACCGGTCATAGGGAAAGTATCGACGAAGAAGATATATTTCGGGATTTTATGGCGGGCGATTTTTCCGCGGCAGAAATCCTTGACGATATCTTCAGTCATTGTGACGCCGTCATGCAGAATGATGAAAGCGCCAACCTCTTCCCCGTATTTCTTCGATGGGACGGCTGCGACTTGTACATCTTTCACGCCTTCCAGGTGGTAAAGGAATTCTTCCAGCTCACGCGGATAGATGTTCTCACCTCCGCGAATAATCATATCTTTGATACGGCCGGTGATCCGGTAGTTGCCGCTTTCGTCTTTCACGCCCAGGTCACCGCTATGGAGGAAGCCGTTCTTGTCGATCACTTCAGCGGTTGCCTGCGGGTTATTATAGTAACCTTTCATGTTATTATAACCCCGGTTACACATTTCGCCCTGTACGCCAACCGGACATTCTTCTCCGGTCTCGGGGTCAATCACGCGTACTTCAGTAAACTCGTAGTCGTGTCCGACCGTATTATAGCGCACTTCTGCCGGATCTTCGATACGGGAATGCGTCATGCCGGGCGATGTCTCGGTCAATCCGTACACGCTTGTTACACGCATATACATTTTCTCTTCCACCTGTTTCATCAACTCGACAGGACAGAGAGAACCTGCCATGATGCCTGTACGCAGGGAAGTCAGGTCGAACATGCTGAACATCGGATGGTTGAGCTCGGCAATGAACATGGTCGGTACGCCGTATAGCGCCGTACAACGTTCTTTATGGATAGAAGCCAACACAACCAGCGGATCGAACTTCTCGACCATAACTTGCGTGCAGCCGTGTGTCAAGACATTCATGGATGCCAGTACGACACCGAAGCAGTGGAACAGCGGCACACAGCAGCAGAGTTTGTCCTCTCCCGTGAATTTCATATGCTCACCCGTCAGCAAACCATTATTGGCAATGTTATAGTGAGTCAACATGACCCCTTTCGGGAAACCGGTTGTACCGGATGTGTATTGCATGTTGACAACATCGTGCGGTGTTACCAACTTTTTGGCTTCAATTAAAGTCTCGTCACTTACATTTTCTCCTAAGAGCAGCAATTCGGGTGTGTTATACATCCCTCTGTACTTTTCCTGTCCGATGTAAACTACGTTCTTCAGGACCGGAAAACGCTTGCTTTTCAGGTAACCGCGTTGCGATTCTTTCAGTTCCGGAAGCATCGTGTACATCATGTCGACATAGCTGCCGTCGAATACGCCATCGGTAATACACATTGTATGGATATCGGCGTTTTCAACTAAAAACTCCAACTCGCTTTGTTTATAGTTTGTATTGACTGTAACAGCTACTGCGCCTATCTTGGCTGCTGCATACAGGAAAGTCAACCAGTCCGGGACATTTGTTGCCCAGATGCCGACATGCGTACCATGCTTGATCCCGATCGAAAGCATGCCTTTTGCCATCCGGTCTACACGTTCGTTAAATTCTTTCCAGGTGAAACGCAAGTCGCGGTCTGAATATACCAGGTATTCCCTGTCCGGCGTTGTCTCGGCCCAGTGTTCCATCCATTGGCCGAGTGTTTTATCTTGTAATTGTATTTCCATAAAGGCAGCGGATTAATAGGGGGTGTAAACGACTCCGAGTATTTTCGCCGTATTGTCGGCAGCGGCGTGTACATGGTGGGCCACGATCGAATCATAGTAGATGCTGTCGCCTTCTTCCAGAATGTAGGTATTTTTGCCATAGTTGATTTCGAGAATGCCTTCCAGTACATAGATGAACTCTTCCCCTTCATGAGTAGACAGGACAAAATCGACACCTTCTTTTGTCGGCGCAACGTCGATCAGGAACGGCTCCATGTGGCGTCCGGATTTATCCTGCGACAAGGAGTGATATTCCATGTGCTTGCGTGCTTTGCTGTCGTTATTGCTGAAGCCGATACTGTTCGTATCGTTGCTGTCTTTTTTACGGCAAATAACAGGACCGAGTTCGGCCTGATCGTCCAGGAATGTACCCAGGCGGACGCCCAATACGCGGGCTATCTTGATTAACGGGGCCAGAGACGGGAAGTCGATGTTGCCCTCGATGCGTTCTATTTGATCAATGCCTAAGCCTGAGCGTTCGGATACTTCCTCGATAGAAAGTTGTTTGGATTCACGGATGCTTTTGATTTTCGCTCCGATGATTTTGTTGTTTCCCATGAGTATTATTCGTTTATTGTTTGTTGATTCTTTTAATTTGTAACTGAACGGCGCAAAATTACATTAATTTTTCATTAATCAAAGTCCTTTCGTAAAAGAAAAAAAGGATGCCCTCCGTAGAGACCATCCTTTTCTGTAACTTCTTGCGAAGAAATTGTTTCTTACTTTCTGATACCAAGCTCTTTGATGATAGTACGATATCTTTCGATATCAGTCTTGATCAGGTAGTCCAGTAAACGGCGACGTTTACCTACCAACATCTTCAGAGCTCTTTCAGAGCTATGGTCTTTGTGATTAACCTTCAGATGTTCTGTTAAATGTGCGATACGTACTGTAAACAGTGCGATCTGGCTTTCTGCTGAACCTGTGTTTGTAGCAGATTTGCCATACTTTTCGAAAAGTTCTTTTTTCTTTGCTGAATCTAAAAACATGATTCTTTTGTACTTTAATAAATTAATACTATGTTATCTAAGCGGGGACAAAGGTAGGTATTCCTTTTTGATTGACCAATCTTTTTCAGTATCTTTTTTTATTTTGAAGCGCCATTGTCATATACTTCTCGCAAATTTATTGTAATTTTGTCGCCAATAAATTAGTTTTCAATGCAAAAGATTAGAAACATCGCGATTATCGCGCACGTAGACCACGGTAAGACAACGCTCGTGGATAAGATGTTATTAGCTGGTAAGCTTTTCCGTGAAGGACAGGCAGAGCCGGATCAGTTCCTGGATAACAACGACCTGGAACGCGAACGAGGGATCACGATCCTCGCCAAGAATGTCTCTATTAATTATAAAGGTTATAAAATCAACATTATCGATACTCCGGGCCACGCCGACTTTGGAGGTGAAGTGGAACGCGTATTGAACATGGCCGATGGCTGTCTGTTGTTGGTCGATGCTTTTGAAGGTCCGATGCCGCAGACGCGCTTCGTGCTTCAGAAGGCTATCCAGCTCGGGCTGAAACCGATCGTTGTGATTAATAAGGTAGACAAGCCGAACTGTCGTCCGGAAGAAGTACAGGAAATGGTATTTGACCTGATGTTCAGTCTTGACGCGACGGAGGAACAGCTCGATTTCCCGACTATTTACGGTTCTGCAAAGCAGGGTTGGATGTCGGAAGACTGGAGAGAACCGAAAGAAGATATTACGGCAGTGCTTGATGCTATCATTAAGTATATACCGGAACCTACGGTTTTGGAAGGAGCTTCACAGATGTTGATTACTTCATTAGACTATTCCAAATATGTAGGTCGTATCGCCGTAGGTCGCGTACATCGTGGAGAACTGCGCGAAGGGCAGGACATCATGCTGTGTAAACGTGACGGCTCGATGGTGAAATCCAAGATTAAGGAAATCGACGTATTTGAAGGTTTGGGACGTACAAAGGTGGATGCGGTCCAGTCCGGTGATATCTGCGCTGTTATCGGCGTAGAAGGCTTCGAGATCGGTGAAACGATTGCCGATGCAAACGAGCCGGAAGCGTTGCCGACAATTGCTATCGACGAGCCGACAATGTCTATGCTCTTTACCATCAATAACTCTCCGTTCTTCGGAAAAGACGGTAAGTTTGTGACATCCCGCCATATCTACGACCGTTTGATGAAGGAGCTGGATAAGAACCTCGCATTGCGTGTTGTTCCGACAGATTCTGCCGATGCCTGGTTGGTTTACGGACGTGGCGTGCTCCACTTGTCTGTGTTGATCGAAACCATGCGTCGTGAAGGCTACGAGTTGCAGGTCGGCCAGCCGCAGGTAATCATTAAGGAGATCGACGGTGTGAAATGCGAGCCGGTTGAACAATTGACAGTCAACCTGCCGGAAGAGTGTTCCAGCCGTATCATCGATATGGTAACCAAGCGTAAAGGTGAAATGACGATGATGGAAAGCAAGAACGACCGTATGCATTTGGAATTTACGATTCCTTCACGTGGTATCATCGGTTTGAATAATGCTGTCCTGACTGCTTCCGCCGGTGAAGCGATCATGGCGCACCGCTTCCTTGAATACCAACCGTGGAAGGGCGAAATCGAACGTCGTACGAACGGTTCCATTATAGCCATGGAGACAGGCACGGCTTATGCTTATGCCCTGAATAACTTGCAGTCTCGCGGACGTTTCTTCATCGCTCCCCAGGAAGAGGTTTACGCCGGACAGGTTGTTGGCGAACATACAAAAGACAATGATTTGGTTGTAAACGTAACGAAGTCCAAGAAGCTGACAAACATGCGTGCTTCCGGTTCCGACGATAAAGTATCTTTGGCTCCTCCTACTGTCTTTAGTTTGGAAGATGCTCTGGAATATATCAAAGGTGATGAATACGTGGAAATTACGCCGAACAGTATGCGTATGCGTAAGATCATTTTGGATGAACTGGAGCGCAAGCGTCAGGGAAGATAAGCGATAATGTAAGAGAAATCTGTTTATGGCGGCGTCGTGTATATTTTCGACGTCGCCATAAATATTTTCGGCGGCGTCAAAAATATACACGGCGTTGTCATAAATGGATTTTCCGTAGAATATCTTATATTTGCCATCCGAAATGATAGCTTTGCTAATTAATAATGATGAAAAATGTATTTAAGGCTGTTGTGTGCCTCTGTTGTGTTGTTACTTCTCTTTCTGCTCAGGAGCGTGTAGTCGAATTGACAAATCCGGATGAAAGTTGTACGAGTATTGCTGCCGGAAAGTTGGCTACAGCCGATGGTTCGGTTATGACATCCCAAACCTGTGATGGAACTTCACGGACTTGGATGGAAGTCGTACCTGCTCATGATTGGCCGGATACGGCGAAGGTCGACATCTATTGGGATCTCCGCCATACCGAAAGTAAAAACGACCGTTTGGGAGTAATTTTGAAAGGCTCCATACCTCAAGTCCCTCATACGTTTGCTTATCTGAACACTGGCTATCCTTGTATGAATGAGAAGCAGTTGGCAATGGGTGAAACGACAATTGTAGGACGTAAAGAACTGCGTAACCCGAAGGGACTTTTCCATATAGAAGATTTACAAGGAATAGCCTTGCAACGTTGTAGCACTGCGCGTGAAGCCGTCCTGTTGATGGGACGCCTGGCTGAACAATACGGCTACCGCGATGGAGGCGAATGCCTGACAGTTGCCGATAAAAAAGAACTTTGGTTTTTTGAGATTACCGGTGCGGGACCGGATGATCCGAGTGCATTATGGGTTGCCCGGCGCATACCGGACGATCATGTGACGGTGTCGGCCAATACGCCCCGTATCTCGGATGTGGATTTTAAGGATAAAGATAATTTTATGTATAGCAAAGGGCTGAAAGAAAAAGCCCTTAAACTGGGATATTGGGATGGGAAAGAACCGTTCAAATTCTGGAAGGTTATCCACGAAACAGGGAAAAAGCCTTTTACGATTCGTGATTTCTTTGTCTTGAAAACACTGGCGCCTTCTCTGGATCTGACGATGGATATGGAGGAACTTCCTCTGTCTGTCAAACCGGACCGGCAAGTGTCATTGGCAGACATCAACCGCCTGCTGCGTGAAACATACGAAGGTACGGAGTGGGATATGACAAAAGATATAATGATCACAAAAAAGATCAAAGATAAAGATGGAATAGAACGTGATACCACTTATAAAAGCCCTCTGGCGCAAAACTGGATGACGAACGACATGTTAGAATTCTTGAATGCGCAGCGGGGTGAAGAAAGGAAGATCGAGAAACAACGTACGATATCTGTCGTCTGGTGCTCTTATTCATTTGTGATACAATGCCGTGATTGGTTGCCGGATGCGGTAGGAGGTGTTTGTTGGTGGTCGGAAGATAATCCGGGAGAAAGTCCCCGCGTTCCGTTGTTTGCCGGGATGACGGATGTTCCCGAGAGCTTTAAGGTTTGCGGGCATAAACGTTACCGGCCGGATGCTGCTCTGTGGACATATCGCCGCACAAACCGGTTGGCGCAGGTTAGCTGGGGGCATGGGCGTAAGTTGATCGAACCGGCCGTTCTTTCTTTTGAGCAAAAAGCGGCAGACGAGATGCCTCTGATCGAAAATAAAGTATTGACCCTGATTAAAGAGGGTAAAGAAGAGGAAGCCAAGGCCTATCTCACCCGCTATTCGTCCGACTTTATCTATTCCACCCTTCGTTGCTGGGAAGAGATGGAAGGAGAGCTCTGGCATAAGTTCGGGCGGGGATTCTGAATGGAATCCCTTAGTGTAAATTCTTTTGAGCTTTTTCGCGCTGCTTCTCGATTTCTTTTCGATAAGAAAGCGGGTTTATGCCCGTTTTGCTCCTGAAGAAGTAGGAAAAATAATCCGCCGATTCGAAATTCAGTTTCATGGCGATGTCTTGTATGGACATATCCGTACTACTTAGCAAATCTTTGATCTTGCTGAGCTTCAGCTGCAACATGTATTGGTGTGGGGCGATTCCCGTATATTGTTTGAATGATTTCCTGAAATTGGAATAGCTCATGTTAATCGATTCTGCAACATCCTCGGGAGTAAATTTGTCATAGATATTCTCCCGCATCAGGACACACGCTTCCTGTATTTTCTGCATGGATGCCGAACCGGAGTCCTGATTTTTGCTGATGGAATAGATCAAACCTATGGTGTGCATGACAATTCCGGCTAACACTGCCTGGAATCCAGTCCTCTGTGCCCTGGCACAGTCAAGCATTTCCCCGAAATGCTTGACTATTTGATCGTTTATGCCAATATGAAATATAGGGTTTGCGTTATTCACAATCTTGTTTAATAAATTTTCAAAATATTCTCCGTGAAATGTAACGTAATATTCATCCCATCCGATATTAGGTTTGGGTTGATAATTATGCCATTGCCCCGGGAAAAGAAAAAAAGCGTCACCTTTGGAGAGCTTTTTTTCCGGACAGGTTATAGAAGAAAAGGTCCCTTCTCCTTTTATAATGTAGACTAATGCAAATTCATCGATAATTCTACCTCTTTCAGGATTGAATGTATATCCGATCGGATGCCCTTTGAGAGGGTAGCTGTCTTTTGAGTCAATAGATTGAAATCCAATTCCGCTAATAGACATGCTCCAGATGTTTTCATCATTATTTGTCGGTAAGTACTTTATGACATTATGTTTGCTACGGTCGAAATCCATTTGGTGCTTTTTTGAAGTTATAGAATGAAATTTTATTATGTGAAATTTGCATCTTACTCGCAAAGATCATAATATATATAGTGTATCCTAATCACGCAAACATAATATTTATTTTTCAATTTCCTTTGCTACTTGTTTATTTTTTTAGCAATATACTTGTTTGTAAGTTTTTTTGTTTCGTAAAGAAATCCCTGAAAAACAGGATTTGATATTCGATTGAATTTCTCCAATAGTCGATTTGGGAAATAATAGAGAATCTTATGTTCAAACCAGCATATATCAGGAATGTTATTTTTTTATTTCCAAGGACTTATTGTATAAAACGCATTTTTTAGACTCAAAAGATATCCGAAACCAAACAAATGTTAATCTGCTTTTTGGGCCTCAAAAAGGGACTTTTTCGCCTTTTTTTGAGCGTTTTCCACAATTACGACCGTCCTCTTTGCCATTACGACCGTGCTAATAGGCAGTGCACTCGGCACCTCGCGAAGATTAGGACGGTCGTAATGGCGATTTGCACGGTCGTAATTGAAAAGAGGACCGTCTTTAGGGCAAAAAAGCACCTGAATTTCCTTGAGATATTTGGAACGCCGTCCGTTTTATTTTCAAATATCCGATTCTCCGGGAGTTAAGGTTTATCACTTTGCTGGTGTTTCCCATTTCTGGCAATCAAATTGCACGGTTTTTCAAACTGCCTGCGCACCTCGCTCCATCTGTTGTCAGTAAAGAAGATTAAAACCGTGAAAAGAGTCAATTTAAAATCGATCAAGATTTCGGACGAAATAGAAAAATAGAAGGGATAGGGGGTTATTGTAAATTTAACTTGTTTTGTAGGATATGGCAGTCGGGGATATTGCCACTCTTGATTTCCTTCCCTTAACATTTGCGGTCATTTTAGTAAATCATAGAATGGCATTATGTAAACTGAGTTTTTATACATATATAATATTGTCTACTAATCAAGTTGAACAGATATTCTCAGGGAGGCACAATTATACTAAAATTATTGTATCTGTCAAAAACCGAGGGAAAAATATCATTTTTTCATGATTTTAAAGATAACAAAGGCGGATATTTGTGAAAATAAATATCGTTTAACCTAATAAAGTTTGGAGATTATGAGGAATCGAATTCTATTATTGCTATGTTTCCTATGCGTAGGATTGCAAGCATTTGCCCAGATTTCTATTTCAGGAAAGGTGGTTGATGCTGAAGGTTTGGAACTTCCGGGCGTAAATATCGCGGTTAAGGGTCAGACAATCGGTACGATGACAGGTGCTGATGGTACATTTATACTTCCGAATGTTCCGGGAGGTAGTAAGGCTGTTTTGGTATTTTCATTTGTCGGGTTTAAAACTCAAGAGGTGGAAGTCGGCAATCAAAAAATTATTAATGTGACACTTCTGGAAGACACAGAACAACTTGATGAGGTTGTCGTTGTCGGTTATGGTACTGCACGTAAACGAGATGTGTCCGGTGCCATTTCTAATGTAAGATTTTCGGATAGTGAAATTACTGCGTTACCGAACCCGAATGCAATTGCTGCATTGTCAAGTAAAGTAGCCGGTATGAAGTATGCTCCGACGAACAGTGCCGGAGGCGACAATATGGGATCTATGACCCTTCGTGGTAAAAATGCGATTCCTACTGCTGCAACGTCTGATAAACAGGGAGTCAATGCCCCGTTGCTTATTGTCGATGGCGTTATCTCTTTTGGATCGATCAATGAAATCAACACAAATGATATTCAAAGTATCGATGTGTTGAAGGATGCCTCTGCTGCTGCTATCTACGGTTCTCGTGCCGCTAATGGTGTGATCATTATTACGACGAAGAGAGGGCAAAGTGAAAAGCCTGTTATTAACGTTAATACGAACTGGAGCTTTTCAGATTGGACCCGTCAACCCAAAATGGTTTCAAATGAAGAGAAATTCTTTAGAAATCGTTTCTACTCAAAACAGGCAAGCGGTGACATTCCTGGGGATGCTGTTTGGTCTATGGATTACGACAAAGCACAGCTGCTGAATACGGTTGAATTGGATGCTTACAACGAAGGAATGTACACGGATTGGATTGATGAAGTATCGCGTGTCGGTGTTGCACAGAAGTATGATGTCAGTGTTTCCGGTAAATCGAAAGCTGTCAACTATTATATCTCCGGTGACTATTATCGCCAAGAAGGTATTATGAAAGGAAATGATTATGAAAAATACAACGTCCTTTCCAAATTGGATATTAAGGCAAAAGAATGGTTGACCTTTGGTTTAAAGGGGAATTTTTTAAGTACTAAGAGTTGGGGCGTTCCGGCTCGTATCCAGAATGCGACTTGGATGACTCCTTATTCTTATACGCATGCACGCCAGCCGGGGTATGAAGATTGGTATAACTCTCATCCTGATGGCAACGTAGTCAGTCCATTTTGGGGTACCGGTTCGGATGACTCATATCTGTGGACGGATAAACAAGATCGTGGCTATAATGTTAACGGAGTATTTTATACTCAAGTAGATTTTCCATTTTTGGAAGGGCTGTCTTATCGTATCACATTGAACGGTCAACGTAATACCGGTACACGTGATTTATTTAACGATCCCCGTATTTGGGTAAATACTGATAACACGGCTCAGATGGATGATCCTTCACAGTTCGGAGCAAATGCCGGAGGTTATTCTTATTCTTCCCGTTCAGCAACATGGAACGTTGATAATATCTTTACTTATACAAAGGATATTAAAAATCATCATATCGATGCGTTGTTTGGATATACACGTGAAGCCTATAATAATGAATACCATAGAACGGACTTTGAAAACTTCTCTGTCCCGACTATTCTGGGCGTCTACAAACAGGATCTGGCCGGTACTGTTAAAGTTAGACGTGAACGTACCAGCAGTTCTTCTATCGCTTATTTAGGCCGTATTAATTATAACTTTAATGGCAAATATTATGCAACTTTCAACTACCGTCGTGACGGTTATTCAGCATTTGCAGCGGGTCGTAAATGGGGTAACTTCTATGGTGCATCTGCCGCATGGGTTCTGAGTAATGAAAGCTTTATTAAAGATAATGCCAATTGGTTGGATTATTTGAAACTCCGTCTTTCTTGGGGACAGAATGGTAGTCGTTCCGTAGATCCGTATGCTACGGTAGCAAGCGTAAGTACGACTTACACTTGGTTTGGCGATACAAGCTCAGGTAGTGCATTTGGTATCTCTCCTGCTTCCCTTCCGAATAAAGCTTTGACATGGGCAACAGTGGAGAAATATAATTTAGGTCTTGATTTCAGCGTATTGAACGGCCGTTTGGATGGTAGCGTAGATGCCTATGTGGGTAAGACGACTGATATGTTGATGAAACGTTCCGTTCCTTATCCTACCGGTTTTCAGGAAGCCTTTGACAATGCCGGTAAAGTGACAAATAAAGGTATTGAGATTTCCTTGAATTCTGTGAATATCGATGGTGACGGTAAAGACAAACTCCGCTGGACTTCTAATCTGGTATTCGACCTTAATAGAAACACGGTTAAGAGCTTGTACGGCAAAGATTATAAAGGAGAAGAGGCTGATGATGTGGCTAATGCAGTTGCTTATGGCTTCGATTCCTATTATGCACTCCAAATCGGACATGCAATCGGTTCTGCCTATGATCTGAAGAAGTTGGGTGTTTTCCAGAGCCAGGAAGAAATCAATAATTATGTAGATTCCAAAGGTAATATGATTCAGCCGAATGCTGTTCCAGGTGACTTGAAATTCGAAGATTACAATGGAGATGGCAAGATTACCGGAGATGACAGGCATTGGATTGGAGACATGGATCCGTTGTTCACGGTTAATTTCGGTAATACGTTGAGCTGGAAGAACTTCTCTTTGTATTTCAATTTCCGTTGGATGCAGGGTAGCGATACTCATTTCTTAGGATTCGACCCTAATGCATTTGGAACAAGTATGGGCGGTGGTGCTCAGCTGGATGCAATTGAACCATGGACTGAGACGAACCATACAGACAAATATCCGCGTTACGGTTATGACAACTCGTTGAATTACTTGTATTGGAATAGTCGGTCATTCTTGAAGTTGAAAGACCTTGTGCTCTCTTATAATGTGGATCCAAGATTCTTGCAGAAGTTAGACATTTCTTCTTTGCGTGTTTACCTGTCTGGTACGGATCTCTTTACAATTACCGGATGGTCCGGACTTGATCCGGAAGACGGCGGTACGATTGCTTCCGGCGCTGCTTCAAGCCGTTATGGACGTAATGGTACTTATAGAACGTTCTCATTGGGTGTTAACTTATCATTCTAATAACATTATTAAAAAGGAGTAAATATGAAATTCAGTAAATATTTATTAGCTATGCTTGCCGGTGCCTCTCTTACTGCGGGTTTCACCGGGTGCCAAAGTGAAGATAAATTCTTGACCGAACACTCTTATACTTTTAACGATCAGACGTTCTATACTTCTGAATCGGATATGGAGATGGGATTGAACTCGTGTTATCGGCAGATTCAGTCATTAATGATGGGACAGACTCACGGTGGGCACTCCTGGATGATTGAAGGCTTGGGACTTGATACTTATGCGCCGACTAATGGTAATGGCGACTTTGGAAACTGGGCCAACTTGAATTCGAGTAACGGTTATACCCGGCACTGGTATGATAATTTGTACACGTTGATTAACCGTGCAAATACGGTGATTGATATGATGGATGAGCGTACGAGCATTACTTATTCTTCAGAGACAAGGAAAGCAGAACTTCGTGCTACGGCTGTTTTCTTCAGAGGTTGGGCTTATCGTGTATTGGCAAGTATGTATGGAAATGTGCCTATTCTGGAGCATCATGCTACAGAAATCCAAACCGGTTATGAACCGAGTAACCGCCAAGCTGTTTGGGAGTTTTGTAAGCAAGACTTTACGTATGCGGCACAAAATCTACCAATTAAAGTCGATAAACCCGGACAAATTGTTCGGGCTGCTGCTGACCATTATCTGGCAGAAATCAATTTGGCATTAGGTGACTTCAATGGTGCGGTAGAGGCTGCAACTCGCGTTCTTAACGGAACAGACGGTGATTATCATATCATGACAACCCGCTTCGGTTCTCGTGCCAGTGAAGCGACCGACCGTTATGGAAATTCTTTGGCTGCTCCTGCTGGTGCATACTGGGACTTGTTCCGCGAAGGCGGTAACCAGAATTCTCCTGATAACAAAGAGGCTATCTGGGTATGCCAGTTTAATTATAATACGTATTCTACCGGTGGTGGTGGTGACGAATGGTGGCGTGTGCAAAGTTGTACGACTGAAGCCAACTGGTTGTGTAACACAGTTCGTATGAACAATACAAGACGTACCTTGGCTGACGGAACTCAGGTTTATTTATTTGGTGTAAATACTGCTTGTTTCGCAGACGGTGTCGTAGGTAGTGCCGTTTCTACAGTCCCGGATGCAAATGGACGCTATGAAGCCAATATTGCGCGTGACTCTATAGGAGGCAATGTCCCTTATATTGGTAATATTATGTATCCGACGCGGTATGTATATAACGGCTTGTGGGATAATTCCAAGCAGGGTAGCAGAGAAGATTTCCGTGGTTCCGAAACGATGATCCAGAAGAATTGGTACACTCCCGGAGGAACCCGTTGGTTGGATGAAAAAGCTGCTGCTTATGCAAGAGCTGCCGCCGCAGTCGGTACACCGGACG
Source organism: Parabacteroides sp. AF48-14 (assembly GCF_003477465.1). Lineage (NCBI taxonomy): Bacteria > Pseudomonadati > Bacteroidota > Bacteroidia > Bacteroidales > Tannerellaceae > Parabacteroides > Parabacteroides sp. AF48-14. Next base: position 39,990 of record NZ_QUDI01000030.1, on the reverse strand, counting down.
AAGAAAATCTTCGAATCACGGCAAGTGATACAATCTCTATTTTCCCGCGTTTGTGGAAATTTACGGATGACAAGCATCCTAATGGGGATAATAGAGCTTACGATTGCGACTGGTATATGCTTCGTGTTGCTGAAACCTACCTTATCCGTGCCGAAGCTTATCTGGCATTGGGTGATAAGGGTAAAGCAGCCGATGATATCAACGTTTTGCGCGATCGTGCGAATGCACCGCTTTGCTCTGCTGCTGATATCAACATCGATTATATCCTGGATGAACGTACACGTGAGTTATTGGGCGAGGAACATCGTTGGGTTACATTAAACCGTCTGTCGGTTAACCCGAATGCGACTTATATCAGTGATTGCCATCCGATTCAGGATGAACAAACCGGTAATACGATGTATGATCGTGTTCGTAAATATGGTTTCGGATACGAAAACTTATCAGGATCTAACCAGGTACGTGAATGGAGTGAGGCTGAACAGAGGTATATCCCGAACTTTGCACCATACAACTATCAATATCCGATTCCTATTCAGGTTATTCAGTCTAATAGTGGCGTAGAATATCCACAAAATCACGGTTATTAATAGAATGTATTTTAATCATATGGGAAGGACGGTACTTATACCGTCCTTTCTTGTCATTTAATATAGTTCTTAAATTGTAATAGTATTAGGATCATGGGCTTCAGAAATAAAAATAGTGTACTTTTGGGAATAGGTTTTATATTATTCTTTGTATTAGGATGTTATATCAAAGAGACTCAGCAGTATGCCTTATTTTATCGGGAGCAACAACAGTTATTTTTGTTTGATCTGATTTATATAGGAGAGCTTTTTAGGCAACCCGGAGGCTTTGCTATTCTGATGGCCAGGTTTCTTGTCCAATTCTTCTACTCGCTTTGGTCGGGTATTGTTCTTACCACACTTCTTCTGGCTTTGATAACTTTATCCGTTTGGCTTATTCTTCGCAAGATAGGAGATTATTGGTATGCATTCCCGCTCTCTTTCATTCCCGGTTTGTTTTTTGCGGCATCACTGCTCGATAATAATTATCATTATGAGGGTGTAACGGCTTATCTTTTGATGCTGTTGTTTCTGTTCATATATAGTACTGTTTTTAAGCGAAATAAGCATCTGAGGCTGGTTCTGGGTTGTATACTCACAATTGTTTTATTTTATCTGGCCGGGTCGGTGGCGCTTTTGTTTGCGATTAGTGCTTTTTTGTTTGATTGTCTGAAAAAGCGGGAGTGGGCTTTACTTTCTTCTTTATATGTGATATTTGCTTTTGCCATGGGTTTCGTCGCCGTACAAGGCGGTTGGTTGGGGATATATACTTATGCTTATACCCCGTTATGTTATTATGAGGCAACGGTTACAGCTCCGTTTGTCCATTATATCGGTTGGATAACATTACCGGCCTGTATGTTGATAACCGGGCTTGTCGGCTACTTTGCAGAAAGGAGCCGTTATTTGCAAACTGTGGTCTGCCTGGTTATTGTAATTACCGGATTCTGGTCTTTCTGGAAGAGTTATCATTTGAATATGAATGCAAACCTTGGCGCTTTTTATCAGTATGAATACTATACGGTAAATGAGGAATGGGATGAGTTGACAGCTGTCAGCGCAAAGAATATGCGGAATTATAATGGTGCAAATTATCTGAATTTCTCTTTAATACAAAAAGGAGTACTTGCGGAAAATTTATTCCTTTATCCGCAGTTTGGACCGGCTTCTCTTGTTTATATACCGAAAGATAAAACACCCGATGTGAGACTTGCCCATATATTGTTTGCTATGGGAAATATGGGGGCTGCACAGAATGTTGCATTTAATGCCTGTCAGTCTTTGAACGGTTATAATCCGACCATGTTAAAAATGATATTGCAAATCGATTTGATGCGTGGCTCTTATGCTGTTGCATTGAAATATATAGAACTATTGGAAAAGACATTACATTACTCAGAATGGGCGACTTCACAAAGAAAGTTCTTGTTTAACGATGAACAGGTAGAGCAAGATCCCGTTTTAGGAACCGGAAGGAGGGATTTCCCGAATGAGGAAGCGTTTGTCCTGTTCGATTCGCCAATGGATGATTTGTATAAAATACTTGATACTAATCCAAGTGATGTAAAAGCTATGCAATACGCGATCTCTTACTTGTTGCTGGCAAAAGATATTAATCACACGAAGGAATTTATTGAAAAGTATTACGGAACACCCGGGCTGAAGTCATTACCCGTGCCGGCACAGGAAGCCCTGGTTTTCTTTTATGACTATTACCATACGTTGGATGAAGCTTATGCCGTGCAACATGGCATAACTAAAGAGCAATTGGCCGATTATCAGCGTGTGGATCTGGACTATTGTAAAAATCACGGAGTAACGCAAGAAACGTTTGACCGCTTTGCAATCTTTAAAGAGGCGTATGGGAAGGTTCGGCAGAGCCAATCTGCACAATCTCTGACTCAATATAAAAATACGTTTTGGCATTATTTACTTTTTGTACAAATATAATATGAAGAATATCTACAAATATATATGGGTGTTAAGTCTTGTGTTCTGTTGCATTACTTGTGGAAAGAATGATATAAAAATATCAAGAACAATAGACGAAGTTCCTGTAATATTCCCGGATTATAAGGATGTGACAGTCCCTTATAATATAGCGCCTCTGAATTTTTCCTATATGGGGAAAGAGGCGTGTCGCCTGATTGTAGCAGGAGTGGACGATGAGATGCAGATAGAAGGAAAGAATGGGCTTTTTTCTTTTTCCGGTTCTGCTTGGAAGAAACTGATGGAACGTAATAAAGGCGGGACGATTGAACTGGTGGTTGCTATTCAGACAGGGAATGAATGGGGCGGTTATAAATCTTTTTTCATACATGTCGCACCGGAGCCTATAGACGCTTATCTTTCATACCGCTTAATTCCTCCCGGATATGAAGGTTGGAAAGAAATGGGTCTTTATCAACGTAATTTGGAAAACTATACGCAAACAGCTATTTATGAGAACAAATTGACGAATGGTAATTGCGTGAATTGCCATTCTTACTGTAATCGGAATCCGGATAAAATGATGTTTCATGCAAGGGCGGAGTTCGGAGGTACGATATTGATCCGGGACAAAGTTATCGAGAAGTTGAATACGAAAACAGATTCGACGATGAGTGCTTTGGTTTACCCCTATTGGCATCCATCGGGAGATTATATCGCATTTTCGGTCAATAAGACGAAGCAAAGTTTTTTTAATCACCATCCCAATCGTGTAGAGGTATATGATTTAGCCTCGGATGTTGTTGTCTATAATGTCCATACACATCAAATCGCATACTCTCCACTGACTAAATCGAATCAGGCATTTGAGACTTTTCCTACGTTTTCGCCGGATGGGCGGAGTTTGTATTATTGTTCTGCTCACGCTGTCGATTCGATGCCGCAGAGTTATAAAAAAGTGAAATATAGTCTTTTGAGAATAGATTTCAATCCAGAGGATATGACTTTCGGAGATAAGGTGGATACTTTGTACAATGCCCCTTTACATGGGAAAAGCGTATCGTTTCCACGCATATCGCCCGATGGAAAGTTCTTGGCATTTACGTTACATGAATTTGGTAACTTTTCCATTTGGCATAAAGATGCGGATTTATACATGGTTAATCTGCAGACAAAGCAAGTTTATCCTCTGTCCGAAGCTAATTCGGATGATGTGGATAGCTATCATTCCTGGAGTGAGAATAGCCGTTGGATGGTATTCAGCAGTAGAAGGACAAACGGATTATATACCAGGCCTTTTATTACTTATATTGATGAAAAAGGAAAAGCTCACAAACCATTTTTACTTCCTCAGGAAAATCCGTTGGTGTATTATAAGCAGTTGATGTTTTCATATAATATTCCGGAATTGATGGTGAAAAAGGTTGAGGTGAGTGAGCATGAGATAGCAAAAACGTTAAGATACTCGAAAGAGATAAATGTTACTGTGAAGTAATCAGTCTTCGGCATATATCTTTTCTTTTTGCCAAATTTTTAATTATAAATATCAAAAGCATAGGTAAAGTATATGTGAACATCAATATTTTTGTCCAACATGAAAGACACATGGGAACATGGATTAATCTTATTTTTGTAAATACCGTATTATGATGAACAGATATAAATTTTTCTTTTTGTGTGTTGGCCTGTTGTGTGGTATGCACCTGTCGGCCAAGGATTATTATGCGACAGACTTTGGTGTAAAAGCGGATGGTAGGACACTGAATACGAACTCCATCCAGAAAGGGATCGACTTTGTGAACGAACAGGGGGGAGGCCGTTTGGTTTTTACCACAGGCAACTACCTGACCGGCACGATCTACCTGAAATCGAATGTGACGCTTCATCTTGAAGAAGGGGCTACGTTGTTAGGGTCGACCAATCCCTGGGATTATGAAAAAGATTCGTATATTCGCTGGATGTCTATGATCTTTGCAGTCAAACAGCAGAATATCGGTATCACGGGAAAGGGGACGATTAACGGACGCGGTTTTCAGACTGCCAATAATATGGTGGACTATATCCAACGGGGCATCTATGAAGACCCGTTGAAATTGAGTCGACCGAATGAGACAAACCGTCCGCAGAACATCTACTTCCGCGAGTGCGAGAATGTGACAATCAAAGATATAACGCTAAGGGACCCGGCAAGCTGGAACCAGACGTACGACCAGTGCAAGAACCTCTATGTCGACGGGATTCATGTCGACAGTAAATCCTATTGGAATAACGACGGGATCGATATAGTCGACTGTGACGGTGTCGTGCTGAAAAACTCCTTTATCGATGCGGCGGATGATGCACTTTGTTTCAAATCGCACGATGCGAACAGCATGTGCCAGAACGTGGTGGTGGAGAACTGCGTCGGCCGTTCGAGCGCCAGCGGTCTGAAGTTCGGAACAGTGTCCCGGGGCGGATTCCGCAATTTTAAAGTGAAGGATATCAAAATATACGATACCTATCGTTCGGCCATTACATTTGCGGCAGTCGATGGGGCTCTGATCGAGAATATCGAAGTGGACGGCGTACGTTCCATTCATACCGGCAATGTGATTTATCTCCGCATCGGTGACCGTTGGAGTGCAGGGAAGAGACCGATCATGAAAAATATTACAATAAAGAACGTCTATGCCGAAATCCCGATGGATAAGCCGGATGCAGGTTATAACTATGAAGGTCCGATCGAAGACCTTCCCCGTAATATTTCTCCGGCCAGTATCGTCGGGCTGCCGGACTATAAGATTCAGAACGTGACGCTCCAGAATATAGAGATCGTTTCTCCTGGCGGCGGCAATCCCTACTACGCGTATCGTGGACTGACCCCGGCCGAGTTGGATAGCATTCCCGAAATGGTTACATCCTATCCGGAGTTTTCGCAGTTCAAGGAACTGCCTGCCTGGGGTTTTTATATCCGCCATGCGGAAGGCATCACTTTCGATAATGTGACATTCAAGGCTTTGAAGAAGGATTACCGTCCGGCAATTGTTACCGACGATGCGCAGGGGGTGACGTTTAAAGATGTCAGGTTCATAGAGCCGGAAAGTGAGGGGAAGCAGCAGATATTCCCCTATAAATCAGAAGTGAAACAGACAGGATTAAAATAAAAGAACAGGATAACAAGATGAATAGAAATAAATTATTTGCAAGTGTGATCGGTTTGCTGGTTTTTGTGGCGAGCCTTTCGGCGAAAGATTATCAAGTCTCTATGTTCGGCATCAAGTCGGACGGAGTGACGCTTAACACTCGTTCCATTCAACGGGCCGTCGATTATATCAGTGAGCAGGGAGGTGGCCGGCTGGTCTTTTACGTTGGTCGTTACCTGACCGGTTCGATCGAGTTGAAATCGAATGTGACGATACGCCTCGAAGAGGGCGCGGCGTTGGTCGCTGTTCCTTTCGTATATGATTTTAAAGGGACTAACGGTTGTAATGCTCTGATCTATGCCGATAAGCAGAAGAATATCGGGATCGGAGGGAAAGGTATTATCGAAGGTCGTAACAAAGCGCTCAGAGCCAGTATAGAAGAACAGTTGCAGAAAGGACATATCAAAGGGGATGTATCCGATTATGCCCCGGCCCTTATCTGTCTGGACGGTTGCGAGGATGTGAAGGTTGAACAGATCACGCTTCAGGATGCTTGCAATACGGCCGGGATTTATAAAGATTGCCGGAATGTGACAATCGACAAGGTGGTTGTAAACGCACAGACTTCGGAGAGTAATGCGGTCTCTATCTCCGGCTGCGACGGCATGAAGATGACTGATTGCTATTTTAATATGGTGGTGGAGCCGTTGCAAACAGCCGGTACATCCCGAAATCTAACATTTACTAATTGTCTTACACCGGACGGCAAAGCTGTCTCGACCGATAAATAAAAGGGAGGAAAAATATGCAAAGGAGATCTTTTATCAAGCAAAGTGTTTTGTGGACAGCCGGATGTGCGGTAGGTAGCCGTATGCCACTCTGGGGTGCTGTCAGTGGGACTGATGAAGCGACGGGCGCAACATTGCGTTCCGGCGAATTATATAAGTTGTTCCGTAATCCGCAATCCATCTATCGCCCGTTTGTCCGTTGGTGGTGGAACGGCGATAAGGTTGAGGCCGACGAGTTGAAGCGTGAGCTGCACTTATTGAAGGATGCCGGTATAGGCGGAGTGGAAATAAACCCTGTTAAGTTTCCGGGAAATGATACGGACGACCTGGGAAAGAAATCCCTGCACTGGTTGAGCGACGAATGGATCGACATGTTGCAGGTGACTTTCGATGAGGCAAAATCTCTTGATATGACTTGCGACCTGATTGTCGGCTCAGGATGGCCTTTCGGGGCGGAGTTTCTGACAGGAGACGAGCGGGCGGATGTGGTGGTGAACTATTCCGAGAAGCTCAGCGGGCCGATCGACTATGAGGTTTCCCGCGATGGTCTGTTCTGTGCGGCCGATCCGGCTATCAGTTCCCCTTTCTTGGGTAAGAAAATGGAGCTGGTTTCCCTGCAATTGGTCCCTGAACCTTTCGGCAGCCTTGACCAGGCGATCGATCTGATGAAGAATGAGGTGGACGGAACGTTTAAGTTTAAAGTGCCCGATGGCAAGTATGTTCTGTTTGCCCTTGTCAAGATACGTGGTTTCCTCGAGGTAATCAATGGAGCTCCCGGTGCGACTGGTCCTGTGTTGAACCACTTCAATAAGCCGGCCGTGCAGAAATACTTGAATAATATGTCTGACAAGATACAGAACCGCTTAGGCCCGTTGTCCGGTAATATCCGCAGCCTTTTCACCGACAGTATGGAGCTGGAAGGCTCGAACTGGTCGTACGACATGGCGGAGGAATTCAAGAAACGCCGGGGGTATGACGTGCAGCCTTACCTGCCTTTCATCCTCTTTAAGATGGGTAGTATGGGGAATGTACTGACCTATGAACCGAAAGTCGAGTTTACTCCTGAACTCGACGATACGATCCAGCGCGTGCGGTATGACTTTGAATACACGAAAGCCGAACTGCTGCGTGAACGCTTTACGCAGACCTATCTGGACTGGTGCAAGAGCCTGAACGTGAAATCGCGTGCACAAGCTTACGGGCGTGGTTTCTTCCCGCTTGAAAGTAGCTTAGATTATGATATTCCCGAATGTGAATCGTGGACCATGACCTGGCTGCGCCACCGTCTGGGTGAAGAAATGTCGGAAGAAGATTACCGTCGGGGCCGTGCCTATACGATGGTCAATAAATATGTCTCCTCTGCCGCCCATCTGCGGGGCAAACGTCTGGTAAGTTGCGAAGAGATGACGAATACCTATACGGTCTTCAATATGACACTGGAACTGCTGAAGATCGGCGGTGACCAGACCGCTATCTCCGGTGTGACGCATTCTATCTTCCACGGCTTCAACTATTCTCCGAAAGAGGCGCCGTTCCCCGGATGGATACGTTACGGGGCTTATTACAATGAGAATAATAACTGGTGGCCCTACTTCAAATATTATACGGCTTATAAAGGACGTTTGGCTTCCGCCCTGCAGCATGGAACCATGTATGCGGATATTGCTATCCTGAATCCGACAGCCGATATGTGGAGCACGTTGGGTATGCAGAATGAACCGTTCCCCGCTACGACTAATGTGAAGTATAAGACGTTGGTATGGGAAGCGATCAGCAAGAACGGCAGTGGCTGCGATTACCTGTCCGAATCGATTATCCGGGATGCCGAGATGAAAGACGGATATCTGTGTTATGGGCCTCGTAAATATAAGACGCTGTTCCTGATCGAAGTAGAAAGCATGGAATCTGCAACAGCCCGCAAACTATACGACTTTGTGGCATGTGGTGGCCGTATCTTCTGTATCGAAGCCTATCCGCATAAGTCAGTCGGACTGCGGGACCATGACAAGCACGACAGGGAAGTACAGGAATATGTCGAAAAGATGAAACAGATGGACGGCCGTTTCGTGCTGCTCCATAAACCGGAGAAAGACTTTGTCGGCTGGTATCAGGGTGTGCAGAAAGAGTATGGCCTGGCACCTTATCTGACAATCGAAAAGCCAGATCTTTATCTGATGCAAAACCGTTATCAGGGTGATAATAAGGAAGAAATATTCTTCTTTAGTTATGCTCATCGCTACGATTCCCACCAGACGCGCATCACTTTCAGCAACGAGATCGCGAAAGGTCGCCAGGGATGGGTATGGGATCTGGAAACGGGCGAGCGTTATCGTCTGCCGTTGGATGCGAACAATAGTTACCAGTTTGATTTCGGTCCTGCCGATTCTCTCCTGATCGTATTCGATAAGCAAAAAAGAGGAAATGACTATAAACCGCTACCTGTCTCCGGTACAGACTTGAAAGACTTCTCGTCCGACTGGGATGTCGAGTTCCGCCACAGCCGTGAGAATACGGTGCAGAATGCACATTTCGACAAACTGAAGGATTTGAAGGAAACGGACTATGTGAACTTCTGCGGAACGGCTGTTTATAAGAAGAAAATCAATGTTTCCTCGCCAGCCGGCATGACGCTAAATCTCGGATTGGTGCATGGCGTGTCGGAAGTATTCGTAAACGGGCAGAATTGTGGCGTCAAATGGTATGGTCGCCGTATTCATCCGATAGCCACCCAATTAAAACAGGGGGAAAATACAATTGAAATACATGTGGTAACCGTTATGGGTAATTACATGAAGACACTGACGGATAATAAGATTGCTCAGGCATGGACCCGGAGGCAGGATGTTATCCAGCCGGCGGGATTGGTCGGACCGGTCACTATGTATAGAGTTGAAAGTTGAAAATTAAAAGTTGAAAAATAACGAAGATATGAAGATATTGAAGAAGATCGTGATGATGTGCTTTTTGATCGGGGCTGTGGTTCCGGTTTGGGCAAAGGATTATCAGATGACCATGTTCGGGATTAAATCGGATGGAACTACCATGAATACCCGTTCCATACAGAAAGCAATTGATTTTATTTCCGAGAATGGAGGCGGACGATTGGTGTTTAGTGTCGGACGTTATCTGACCGGGAGTATCCACCTGAAGTCGAATGTGACCATTCATTTGGGAGAAGGGGCAGTGTTGGTAGGTTCCACCAATCCGTACGATTATGATATGGAGTTGAATGCCTGGTATGGTCTGATTCTGGCGAATAAACAGGATAATATCGGGATTACCGGCAAAGGGGTGATCGACGGACGAGGACGTGAGCTTGCTAATAATTACGTCAACCAGGTCTATTCCGGTGTCATTAATGACAAATTACAGTTGGGACGTGTAGCCAACCGTCCGAAATTAGTTTACTTCCGCGAGTGCAAGAATGTGGAGGTAAAAGGGATTACGCTGATGAATCCGGCTTTCTGGACGCAGACCTACGACCAGTGCGAGAACCTGTTGATCGATGGTATTACCGTACATAGCCGCGCTTACTGGAACAATGACGGTATGGATATCGTCGATTGTAACGGCGCTTTGATCCAGAACTGTTATGTGGATGCTACCGACGACGCGATTTGTTTGAAGTCACATAGCGCTGACGCAATCTGCCAGAATATCGAGGTACGCAACAATACGGCTTGCTCCAGTGCGAGCGGTATCAAGTTCGGGACAGCTTCTACAGGCGGTTTTAAGAATATAAAGATTATCAATAATACGGTGTTTGATACGTTCCGTTCGGCTATAACGATCCAGGCGGTCGATGGTGGGCTGGTTGAAAATGTGATAGTGGATAGCCTGCGTTCCATCAATACGGGTAATCCTATTTACCTGGTTGTAGGGGAGCGCCGTGAGGGCCGTCGTAGCCGGATGGATAACGTACATATCTCGAATGTCTATGCGGAGGTCCCTGCCACAAAGCCGGATGCAGGATATGAGTATGAAGGACCGACGGAAGATAATCCCCGTAATATCTCTCCCTCCGGGATTGTCGGTCTGAAGGATAATAAGATTACCAATGTCTCGATCGAGAATGTAGAGATCGTATATCCGGGCGGTGGTAATCCTTTGTATGCGAGGTTGGTCTGGACGAGTTGGACAAAGTGCCTGAAATGCCGAAGGCTTATCCTGAATTTTCCCAGCATAAAGAGTTACCTGCCTGGGGATTCTATGTACGCCATGCGGATGGTGTCACGTTCAAGAATGTGAAGTTGACTGCCTTAAAGAAAGACTATCGTCCGGCTATCGTGTTGGATGATGTGAACAATGGCACATTTACAAAGATCAAGGTCACGGAACCGTCTGCCGGGAAGAAAGAAAAGATCCATGCTTACAAATCGACGAATATAAAGAAATAAGGATCCTTTCCGCATATTCCGCACGTTCCGCACTATACACTATTTTGTACATGAAATATGCTGAACTATAGTTTGTTATATTGAAAAGTGCCTTGTTGGGTTATGCGGAAAGTTATGATAAAAAGCGTACGTCTTTCGGGGAAAAGACGTACGCTTTTTATTTGAAAAACTTACGTTTATTTATCCCAAGATCTTATCCAACGTTTTCCGGCCGGGGTCAGAATAAAAATTAAGTAGACTAATGCTAATCCACCTAAAACACAGTAGAATATAAGTCCTGCACTCATTGTATTTCTTTTTTATTCGTTATTAATAATGTTATAAAAGCAGCAATAGCTATTAGCATTGCTACAATTCCAGATATATATATCAAATTTCCTTATCAGGGAAAATATCCAATGCCGCCGTGATAACAGCACCCCCGATAATCAACTTGGATATATCCAATAAATACCTTGCAACCTCTTTCGGGATGCTTATACTCTCTTCCTTAATCGGTAGCAGATGAAAATTTACATTCTGTCTTTTTCTCATAGCCAATGAATTTAGTTATATCAAGAACAAAGATAGGAAATATTTTATGAGCTTTCCTATCTTTAAATTTTTTATTTTAGCATACCTCCCAATTACCGCATGGCGTAAATGGGGAAATATGCTTTAATGTATTGTTATATAGTAGTTTGAATGGTGGCAGGAGTGTATAGTGCGGAATGTGCGGAACATGCGGAAACTCCTCAATCAGAAGTATCCGTGTGTCTCAACATCCCCGTACTTTAGCGCGACTTCTACCCGTTTAACTGTAAATGCATCTTTGTCTTCAGATTGGAAACCGATGCTGTTATAACCCTGTTTGAGGACATTTGCAGGCAGAATGAAAGCATACTCCTTCTCGTCCCCCTCCAAGCCACGTTCTTTGTCGTAGAGGTGGGTATAAGACGGCATTTCTTTTTCGATTGTCTGTCCGTTGATTGTCAGCCGGCAGGTTGCCGGGCGGCTGATGCGGATAAACAGGATTGCTTCCTCCGGATAGCCTTCCTCTACGGCATCGCCGATATAGATATTCGCTTCTTTCTGCTCTTCCTTGTTTATTTTGAGCGGGAGGGGAGAGTCTGGCTTTATATTATACTGGACAACACCGTCCGATAAAGCATATACTTTGTTCCGGCCTTTCAATGTTTCCAGAGAACCTAATTCCTGGAGCAATTCGGGTATTCTGACACGGCAGACTTGTCCCCCGTCTTCCAAGTGCAGTTTTCCGTCATAATCGGAATAGTACTCGCCGAAATAGTAATTGAACAAATAAATGCCGTCTGCCCCCTGCGAGAGTATATGCGAGCACATTCCCCGGTGCATGCCATGTGACCAGAACTCTCTCGGACGGTAACCTCCGTCATCGATGGAGCTGTAGAACGGTATGTTAAGGTCATCTCCCAACTCTTCCCGGAACTTAGCTACAGGCATTGCCGGGTCTCCCCGCCAATGGACACCCGTACTGATAAAGTCCAGTAGCCCTAAGCGGAGCCATTCGCGTATATCCAGACCCTTCATCATATTTTGTTCGACTGTCGGGGCTACACGCGCCGACAGCAGGATATTTTTCCCCCGTTTGGCCGATACTTCGTCTACCTTTTTGCGGATATCTTTTACCAACTGGGTCATAAGCGGTGCGTTCTGCGGTCCCGTACCCGATTTGAAATAGACTATAAAACGCATGAAGTCCAGGTCGTAACCGTCTATCATGTCATACCTTTCGAGTTGTTCGGTGATAATCGCCAGCTTACGGTCGCGTACCTCCTTGATGGCGAAGTCCAGGGCACCTCCGCTGTTATAGCCTTGTGTCGTGTCGTTCAGCCAGTATTCGGGATGCTCGATCCAGAAGTCGGTGTACCAGATCGGACAATGAGTGGTTGTGTCATTGAAGTGCAGGTCATTCATCCGGTAAGTGATAAAGGCTTCCATCCCCTTCTCTTTTGCCCGCGTAAGTGTGTGGGCAACGAGATCGGTCCCCTCTTTTTCCAGATTCAGGTGATTGCGGTAATACTTGCGGAACGAATTATATTGGGCGGTATCACAGCCGCAATCCAGTGTACCGTTCAGGTCGTCCCCCATTACATGCCCATATTTGGAACGTACATAGAAGAAGTCGCTTCCGGAGCACATCATGTAAGTCGTGACTTGCGAGTTTGCGACCATATCCACGCACGAATCCAGGTCGGCCAGTGTCAGTGGACGCTGTTTGAACCAACGGTTCCCTAAAAGGTCGGAGCCATCATTGTTATGAATGATCCTGAACGTGCGTTCGGAAGTCTTTTGTACATTGGGTGCACAGGCAAAAAAAGCCTGTGCACATAAAAGGATTGAGAGATAGTTAATTATAAGTGATCTCATGGTGTGTTGTTTTTCTCTAAACAAAGATAAAGTGTATGAAAAGTAAAAATCATATACTTTTGATATTTGTTAATAGAAAAATGATTACACTTTATTGCCACCCAGGTGTTTGCTTTAACACACCTCCGGATAGATCAATTTCCTTCTGGCTGATTTGAAGGAATCCTCCGGTTGCCCGTATGCGTTCTGTCAGATTGAATTTAACGGTTGTCCAGGCACCGTTGTTGCAGACTTTGACTCCATTTTGATTCTGATCAATAACTGTTCCTGCTTCTTTACCGTACCATCTGAGCAAATCATAATAACGGGTTGCTTCTCCAAATAATTCGTAAATACGTTCGCGTTGTAATGCTTCAAAAGAGTATTGAGCCAATGGTTCCAGTCCTGCTCTTTTTCTGACGATATTCATGCCCTCCGGTGTTTTGGTCAGCTCAGAATGCATTAATAATACATCTGCAAATCGCATCAGTACCAAGTCTTGTGTATTCCCGAACACGTAATGGTCGCGTGCACCGTCAACGAATACGGAATACAGACAATATGAATTACTTTCCTTATCTTTCCAGGCATGAACCGGCATGTATTTCTTTTGCCACCACCCGGTAATTAGCATCATGTTGGATACGAATACCTGATCAGGATTAACAATGCCTTCTGCCGGATCGTATATATTAAACACTGTACCGCTACGTCTGATTGTATCATTTGGTTCGTTCTGTACCCATTGTTCAACAATACGTGGATTGACGTAACCGCCTCCCCAACCTTTTCCATAAGGGAAAGTTGTGGCATAATCAGACAAGTCGGCAAAACCGAATCCCATGCATACGTCATTGTGATAGCTTAGTCCCCAGTTCCCGTTGATACCGAACTGAATGGCAAAGATTGTCTCTTTATTATCCCCTTTCTCTCCTATCCATTTCAGACTTTTGCCTTTGTTGTAGGCGTAATCTTCACCGGTATATTCGTTTGTATAGGGCCATAATTCACGGAAATCATCAATTAAGCCATGCCCGCTGCTTTGGATACAGTTATTTAGGTAGCCGATGACATCTTCTTTGGACAGACTGCCTCCTTCGATTAGAGGGAGAGTCTCTGATTTGTAATATCCCGTATAGAACAGGAAGATACGTGCCATCATCGACTCGGCAGCCCATTTACTGGCGTGCCCCATTTCTGATTTGAGCATATTCTCAAAAGGAGTGGAAGGTAATAATTCGATCGCTTTTTTCATATCGGATGCGATTAAGGCAAATACTTCCGTTGCTGGATTACGAGGTATATTCGATACTTCAGAGGTTTGATACAAGGGGACATCACCATACATGCGTGTCAGATCGAAATAGCACATGGCGCGGACAAAGTAGGTTTCACCTAATACTTTCTTTTTAGCAGTTTCTGTTTCGAATGTAATTCCGTCGATAGCTTCCAGTAGACTGTTACAGCGGTAGACTCCTTTGTATAAGGTCGCCCAACGGTTGGAGAACATTTCTGTTGTATAATCGTTTAAATTTTCCCCGTAAACAGCTTCGGGAGATGTTCCTGAACCGTTTGCAAACATTTCATCAGAGAACTCGCAAGGAGGCTGGAAGGCATATCTGTGATTTGCTGCCAGAACCTGATAACATCCGGCCAGAGCCTGTTGGGTATCCTTTTCGTTTAGGGGAAAATTCTGATCATTTTTTTCAGTTCTGTCTATCGTGTCAAGAAAATTATCGCACTGGGTGAATGTGACAGACAGCAATGCCAGTGTGGCACAATGGATGAAGTTATATATCTTTTTCATTTCTGTTAGAATTTAATGTTAGCACCAAATAAGAATGTTCTCGGGGCCGGATATATTCCGACATCAATGCCTCTTGCCCAGTTGTCCATACCGTAACCGATTTCCGGATCCATTCCGTAATAGCCGGTAAAGGTGTAGAGGTTCTGTACCGTCATGTATAGGCGTGCTTGGCTTAATGGCATTTTAGGGAATAACTTTTTGAAATCATAGCCCAGCGTTATATTCTGTATGCGCAAATAGTCTCCGTTCTCAATGTAGATATCGGAGAAGTTCGTCCAGTTAGTTGTTGCAGCTGCATCAATACGCGGATATCGATTGGACGTTCCGGCTCCATGCCAGCGATTCTGGTAGATTTCCGCTGCCCAGTTTTGTTTATAGTTGCTGACATCTTTGTAGCTGGTTGCAATCTGATTACCCAATACGCCGTTGGTTACGATTGACAGGTCGAAACCTTTATAGGCGAAGTTCAAAGAAAAGCCGAGTGTTGCATTCGGATTGGGATCTCCGATCATGGTACGGTCTGCTGCATCTATCTTTCCGTCGTTGTTAGTGTCCAAGAAGATCAGATCACCGGGCTTTACGCCTTCTAACTTAGCACCTTGGTAGTTCTCTATCTGTTCCTGGCTTTGGAAAACTCCATCTGTTTTGTATCCATAGAAGAATCCGATCGGATTACCTTCTTGTGCACGATAGATAGAGACGTTGTTGATCGTAAATGAACCGGCCGTACCGTCAATATATCCTTCGTTATTTGCGATGCGAGTCACTTCGTTTTTGTTTACCCCAACGTTGAAAGTCGCTCCGTATCTGAAATCTCCTACGTTATCGTTCCAGTTAAGAGATAGTTCGACACCTTGGTTTCTAACGTCACCTCCATTTATAAACGGGGCACCTGTCCCGAAAGATGCTAAAATAGGTGCCTGTACTAACCAGTCTTTTGTCTTTTTCTGATACCAGTCGAAAGAGAAGCCTAAACGGTTGTCAAAGAAACGGGAATCAAACCCTAAATCAATCTGTTCGGATGTTTCCCAGGTAATGTTGTTATTGGGCAAAATACTGGGATAACCACCTACAGTCCACGTGCTTTTATCTTTACTGAAGTAATAATAAGCATTCGTAAACGAGTAAATGGCCAGATACTGGAATGGGTCGATATTCTGATTTCCGTTTTGTCCCCAGCTGGCACGGATTTTCAGGAAGCTTAGCCAGTTTTCTGTCGGGTGCATAAATTTTTCATTACTCATAACCCAGCCTGCAGAAACAGAAGGAAAGTATCCCCAACGGTTACCACGCGCAAAGTTAGAAGAACCGTCCGCCCTCATGGACAAAGACAGCATATAGGTCTCTTTAAAGTCGTAGTTGATACGTCCGAAGAATGAAGAAATGGCCGTTTCCTGGAATGGAAGACCACCTAACTTGGTCGCACTCGCATCGATTGTCTGGATATTGCCTAAATAGGCATAATCCAATCCTTCAAAGCTTGTCCCTTTATTACTTCCTGTGATGGATTCGCCTAAACCGGATTTTTCAATGGATTGTCCCACCAGTACACTGATGTTATTGTTTTCTTTGATCTTAAATTTGTATGACAATGTGTTTTCCCATTGGAATCCCATTTTCTGGTGTTGTTGCTGTGAGACGGACGCCTCTTCACGCAAAAGGGTATTTGACAGATAATAAGCGGGATAATAACCTCTGCTTGAAAGAGTGTTGTAAGAGAATCCGAAGTTCGTTTTAAAGATAAGATCCTTGATCGGTTGGATTTCTGCATACACGCTACCGATCAAGGAGTTTGTCTTTTTTACGGTTTGGGCATTATTATAATAATAGGCACCGATCGGATTCGCAGTTGTCATATCATAGTTTAATGCCTCATGATATTCTCCTTTTGCATTCATAATCGGCATCAATGGGCTGGCAGCAAGAATGGTACGCAAAGAGTTGTTGTACATGTCCCCGATACCGAAATCTCCGGTTTCCTTTTTATGTGTGTACAGTAACGTTTCACCGAATTTCAGGACATCATGTGATTTATTCTTGATGATTGTATGTTCGGTATTGATACGTAAGGAATAACGGGTGTATTTTGGGGTGACCGGTTGACCGATAATGCCTTCTTGTTCGGTGTCTGAAATTCCGATCGAGTAAATAGATTGTTCGGTACCTCCTACGACATTGAGCGAATGGTTCTGAATCAGGGCATTCTTGTTTTCAGTTTCATTCAACCAGTTTGTTCCGGTCCAGCCGTTCTGAACGTCGTTCCAGGTTGGAACTAAAGAACCGAAATCCGGAGTAGGTACACCAGTGTTGGTATAGGCTTCGTTTTGCAGGTTCACATATTGTTGGGCATCCAACATATCTAGTTTTTTACTGATATTCTGGAAACCGACGTAGCCGTCATATGTAATATTAGCTTTTCCTGCTTTTCCCCGTTTAGTCGTTACGAGAATAACACCATTGGCTGCCCGTGAACCATAGATGGCTGCAGAGGCTGCATCTTTCAAAACATCGATTGATTCAATATCGGAGGGGTTAATCAGGTTCATATCTCCTCCAACAAAACCGTCAATGATGTAGAGCGGATCAGAATTACCGACTGTGCCTATACCACGAATGTTGACTTTATAGTCACTACCTGGTTTACCGGAATTCTGTACGATAGTCACACCCGGTGATTGACTCTGCATGGCCGATAATGGAGATACGGTACTTAGTTTTTGTAGATCATCTCCTTTAACCTGTACGGTTGCTCCTGTTGTCAGTTTCTTTTTTTGTACTCCATAACCGACGACTACCACTTCTTCCAGTGATTGTGTGTCTTCGATGAGGGTGATTGTGAAATTCGATTCGTTTCCTACTTTAATCTCTTGTGTCAGGAATCCGATGTACGACACTTGAAGGATGGACTGTTCGGGGACTTCCAGCGTGAAACGGCCGTCCATATCTGTCATGTTTCCAATCTGAGCTCCTTTTACAATAACGTTTGCCCCAATAATAGGTTCGCCTGTGGGATCTTTTACAATACCAGATATTTTTCTGTTTTGTTGGACTGTACTTATAGAAGTCATATCTTGTTTCCTGGCAATAATAATATGATTGCCTTTTACCGTAAAGTCAAGTCCTTGTCCTTGTAGTATGGACTGTAAAACATTTTTGACAGTTTCTTCTTTTACATTAATCGAAACTTTCCGATTGATGTCTACATCATTGGCATCAAACCAGAAAGAGTAGGATGTCTGTTCTTTTATTTGAGTGAATACTTCATTAACCGTTTTGTTTTTCACTTTAATAGAAACTTTAGTTTCTTGTGAAAAAGATTTTGCCGATATGGAAATTACTCCTATAAATAATAGTAGTGCAGATATTCGCATAATTTTAGAGGCCTTTTTATTGCATAAAATTGAATTAAACAATTCCATGCAGCATGTTTTTTTATACATTTGCAATAATGTTTAAAGTTAATAATCAAAGTCTGAGATTGTTTACTTTTTACCGAATCGGAGAATGCGCCAACATTTTCCGATTCATTCTTTTTTTAATCTGGAGGTTTCTTCATGTGGTTCATTATTAAAATGTTAGACATTAGATATTTAATATACATTGATAATGTTTCCTTTGATTGTGTATGTGAATTTGTTGTTAGATGCCATGATATCAAAAATCTGCTCGATTGTCTCGTCGTTCACAAAATCTCCGAAATAGCAATTCTTTTTAATTGCTTCGTTGTGAATGTTGATCTCTACATTGAAATTACGTTCAAGTGTTTGAGCTATCTGTTCGAAGTTCTCTCCATTGAAAATTAGATGGTTTTTAATCCAGCTGATAGCATTGTCTGTGCTGTGCTTTAAGACTTCTGTCTGGTTTGACAATGGATTATAGAGCCCTGTCTCTGTTGGATGCAGCTTTGTGGGAGATTTTCCGGGTAATCCCATTTCAACGGAACCTTCCAGCAAAGCAACCCTGATTTCGTTATCTTCTTTATAGGCTTTGATATTAAACCGGGTCCCTAATACCCGTACATTTATCTTTCCAACTTCCACAATGAAAGGACGTTTTTTGTCTCGGGCTACTTCCAGATAGGCTTCCCCTAAAAGTTTCAGGCGTCTTTCTTCCTGGCTGAATTTCGTAGCATATTGAATGGATGATCCGGAATTCATCCATATTTTACTGCCATCTTCCAGTGTTAATTGTGTCTTTGAACCTTTGGGTGTGATTACTTCTGTGATTATGGACGAAGACCCCTTGGGTATAATGAAGTATTGATAAGAAAAATAACTAAGAAACAGGAATGGAATCAATATGGCTGCATAGCTGATGAGCCGCTTTATTCCTATTCTTTGTTTGATTATATAATTTGTTTTGGTGCGTTTTTTAAATAGCCGGAACGCTTTTCCCTGATCGTATGTCTTTTTCTTTTCAATTATAAGTAAAGAGTTCCATATTTGTCTGGCTGAATCGGAGTAAGCTTTGTTCTCGGGAGAAAACCGGATCCATGCTTCCAACTCTTGCTTGTTACTGTCAGATATAGAGCCCGTCAGATCATCAATGATCAAGCTATCCCAATAGTCTTTATGTGGTATTTCTTTTTCCATTTTATCTTGTCTTTATAATAAAGACAGATGAAAAAGAAAAGAGGGTAAATGAAAATCGAGATTTATTTCAAAAAAGAGAAAAATAGATAAACAGGATCATTATATAATCTTTCAATACTACCCTTAAATAGGCGAGTGCTGACTTGATATGATACTTTACAGCATTGACGGATAATCCTATTTTTGTGGCAATCTCGTCATATTTCATGTTTTGGAAACGGCTCATTTCGAATATTTGGCGAGTGAGAGGCGGTAGCGCTTTGAGGCTATTTTCAATTTTGAGATCCAGTTCTTTTTCAATGAGTTTCGTAAATGGATTATCCGATTGATTCTCTACATTGGCTTGTTTGATATCTTCGATTTGCTGTAATCTGTTTTTTAATTCTTCCTGACGACTTGTTTGATCCAGATAATTCAAACAACTGTTTCTGACAGCTTTTATCAGGTAGCCTCGGAGAGATTGAGTTATTTCCAATGAGTCCCGCTTTTGCCAGATACGGAAAATTACATCGCTGACAATTGTTTCTGCCGTGAAAACATCTTGTGTATATTCAGATGCAATTATACATAAGATCTGATAATGATATTCATACAAATATTTGTATGAACTTTCGTCTCCTTTTTTTAGCCCTTCAATAAGCAGTTCGTCAGAAAGCATTCCTTTTCTTTTTATATGACAAATCTCTGATATGTTGGCGAATTGCAAAACATGTCGTATTTGAATAATAAAGGCGAATGCTCAAAAATAGTTTTGATTGGTTGGAACATAATGGAATACCATTTCCGAGCATTCGCTTGCTTTTCTTACTCTGTTAACGAATAAGGCTTTTCCTCCTCCGTGAACAGCCTTTTCTTATTGGGGGTTGAGGTCATTTGGAAGACGAGTTCGCCACCGCTCATGATGTCCTGCTGGGTGATGTAAGCCTTTTTATAGGGCTTGCCGTTCAGGGTGACGGATTTGATATAGCGGTTCTTGTCGTTGACCTTGTCTGCTTTGATTACAAACGTTTTCCCGTTTTCCAGGTTTACTTTCATGTATGGAAGATAGGGAGTTCCGATTACATACTGGTCTGTTCCGGGACATACCGGGTAGAAACCCATTGCCGAGAAGATATACCAGGCGGACATCTGACCGCAATCGTCGTTTCCGCACAAGCCGTCGATGTTGTTCCGGTACATACGGTTCATGATTTCACGAACCCAATATTGTGTTTTCCAGGGCTCGGAAGTCCAGGTATATAAGTAAGGAATGTGATGGCTGGGTTCGTTCCCGTGCACGTATGTGCCGAGCAAACCTTCGCGGGTGACATCTTCTGTCTGGGCAAAGAATTCATCCGGGAGATGCATGGTGAATAGGGAGTCCAGCTTGTTGATAAAGCTGCGGTTGCCACCCATCAGGCGGATCAGGTCGGATGGCGCCTGCGGTACATAGAATGAATAGTTCCAGGCATTCCCTTCGATAAAACCCTGTCCGTGGGTGCTCAACAGATCGATATCTTCTTTCCAACTGCCGTCTTTATAACGGGGGCAAGCAAAACCCAAGCCCGGTTTGAATACGTTCCGGTAGGAGAGGGCACGCTTCCGGTATGTCTCTGCCGTTTGCTTGTCTCCTGTCAAAAGGGCCGTGTGGTAGATCGTCCAGTCTTCATAGGCATTTTCTAACGTGATGGATGCCGATATCGGGGAATTATCAAAAGGCACATAACCCAATTGTTTGTACTCGTCCGTATGGTCGTAGTAAGGAACGTTCGAACTGCTGATCATAGCTTTGACAGCCTCTTGCCTGTCGATCGGCAACCATTTGGCAATGGCATCGGCGAGGACGGAGACAGAATGGTATCCGATCATGCACCAGTTCTCATTTCCCATATGCGACCAGACCGGCAGCAGATGATGCACGCTTTGGTTATAATGGGCGAGCATCGATTTGACTATATCCGCACTGACATCCCGTTTGATGATGTTGAATAACGGATGCAAAGCCCGGTAAGTATCCCAGACCGAGAATACCGTATAGTTGGTGAATCCGTCAGCCTGGTGGATATTATGGTCGATTCCTCTGTACTTGCCGTCCACATCCATATAAACGGACGGGTTGATCATGGTATGGTATAACGAGGTGTAGAGCATTGTCAGCTGGTCGTTGCTTCCTTCTGCATCGATTACGGAAAGGGCCTTTTCCCATTTGCCGTTTGTCTCCCGGCGGATCGAATCGAACGATTTGCCGCTTGCTTCCGCCTGCAGGTTCTTCACGGCTCCGTCTGTCCCGACAGCCGAAAGAGCCACCTTGATTTCGAGCGGGGCTGCGCCTTCCTTGAATTCAAAGTAAGAGACCACTTTACGGCCACCGATCTCAGGAAAGTTCTCGGCTGTGTTGAAACGGCGGAAACCTCCCGGATAATTGACCTTCTCCCGGTCCGTGTAGCCATAATGTGTAATCGGTTGTGAGAACGAAATCGCAAAATAGGTGTAGTTCACACGGCTCCATCCGTTGGTAATGCGGTAACCGGTCAGCAACGTGTCGTTCTCGACCCGGAGGTTTGCCCACAGTACTTTGCCGTCGTAATTATAAATGCCATGATTGAGGTCGAGGATCAATTGCTTTTTCTGGTCGGCGGGGTAGGTATATTTGTGGATGCCGGTCCGCTCGGTTGCTGTCAGCTGGACTTTGATCTGGTCGTCGGCCAGGAATACTTCGTAATAGCCTGGACGGGATATTTCCGTGTCGTGGCTGAAACGGGAACGATAGCCGCTATCCGGGTTGTCGGCTGTGCCCGGATTTAGCTGCAATTTCCCGGTGAAGGGCATCAGGAGGATATCCCCCAGGTCGGAATGGCCTGTACCGCTAAAATGGGTATGGCTGAAACCAACAATGGAGCTATCCTTATGCTGGTATCCGGCACAATATTCGTAGGCACGGGGTTGATATACACCATCGATGTTGTGGGGAATGGTATCAGTGTCCGGACTAACCTGTACAATCCCAAAGGGGGCACAAGCGCCGGGAAATGTATGTCCCATTCCGTTTGTTCCGATAATCGGGTTTACCAAATTGGTCTTTTGCGCCATAACCGGTAAAGCCATGCACGCAAAGGCGAGAATCAGCGATTTCATTTGTTTCTGCATATGCTTGTTCTTCTTATTTTCAGAGATGTCCAAAAATAGGAAAAGTAACGGATATGCAAATGTGCTTTTTGTCGGATTTCTATAGATATTTGGCTAATATGGAGGGGCGTTTATAGAGCCTCTGCATATTTGACCAGCTCGAGAACCTGTTGCGGATCGTCGAAGTTCGTCTTTTGCGCTTTGATATATTTCTGTATTGTTTCTTGTTGCTCTTTCGGATATAGTTTGAGGAACTGCTTGCTTGTCTCAAATGCTTTTTCTTTTCCGTTTCTCTTTGTTGTGTACCGCTTTTGGACATCGGCAATGATGATTTTCTCCGTTTCGAGCTTGAATATATGTCCGGCTGATTGGATGCTGGAATAGGAATCGACGGAAGCTGTTTCCGAACGTCCTCCGTAGCCGACCTGTTTCCCTTGTGGGCGGGATCTTCCTCTATAGGTGACTGCCAGGTAAGGATTCTGGTTTAGATGTTCCTGTGCCAGTCCTTTTGGTGTTAACTGGAAGGTGCGGTTGTCTATCTTCAGTACCCGTACCATCTCCGGTTCGGCAAAAAGCTTGACATTATTCTTATCGTTCTCGTCAATAAACATAAAAGCATTCCTTGCCAAGCTGTAGTTGAGTTTTACTTTGAACACCCTGCCATCCTTGTAATAGACCAGGCTTTGCTGGAAGTCTTTGAACAGATATTCCGATTCGCCTCCCTGGGCGTGTACGGACAACGTGAATACCATACTGAGTAAACAGGTTGATAATATGTATAGAACTGTTTTCATAATTCAATCTATTAAATTTAGAATTTCTGTGTCTTATCTTATGTCTCAATGAGTAATAAAACCGGATTGTCATCTTCTTTCACCCCTTCGATCTCTCCGACCAGGTCTTCTGCCGGGATGAACAAGGCGATACGGTTCCCGTTGGTGTATAGGGAATAATCCGCGATTCGTATCTTTTTACCGGAAGGCAGAATGAAAGGAATGCCAACTTCCTCTTTTGTATTGAAGAACCGGGAGACGAGCCGGTTGTCTGATTTGCTCCAGATCTCTTCGATCCCTTGTTTATTCCGGGCATAACTAATCAGATAGTAGCCGGGTAAGGAGTAGATATTCAATTGCAGGATGTAGGGGCTTCCCTGTTGTAACAGTTCTAAGAATTTCTTTACTTCATCGGCTGGAATCGTATTTTTCCCTTTGTTCAGGATAAACTGCGGGATAAGTCCTTTGTCCGTTACGGAAAAGACACTGTCTGAGGTAGCATGGTTAAACAATAGTATATCCCGGTTTTTGCACCGGCTTGTTTGTAATATAGTGACTGCTTTTTCCCTAATAGTCCATGATGTGTCGAACGGACATAATCGTTGAAGAATGTTTAAGTTCTTATCTGTAATATATAACTGGTTGGGAGCTTCCGAAGTCCCCCGGCAGATTACATAATCCTCTTTGAACAGGAGGGGGTAGCTTATTTCAGATTCCGAAAAAGATATTTCTTTAATCAACTTTCCGTCAGTGTTGTAAAAAATCCATTTTTTGTTTCCATTGTCGAAAACCTGAATCAGCGAGTCTTGCGGACTGTAGTCGATACGTGAGAGATATACATATTCGCCGGGGCCGTTTCCGACATGGCGGAATGCTTTCAAGATAGTACCGTCTTTATCTATTTTGTAGATGGTCTGGGTTTGGAATTCTGCTGCAATATAGAAGTTATCACCCCAATAAATCAACTCCCTGGAGATGCCCATTAAAGTACGGCTATTAGTCGAAATAGGGACGAGGCGGATGTTTTTAGCAAGGCTGTTCCATGTAAACGTATCCGGCATTTGCTTGTCGATAACACTTGCCAGATCCAATACCGGCAATTCGGTCTTGTCTTCTTTCTGCGGAGCGGGTTCGCTTTGCTCTTGTTGCTTACTTGAACAAGCCGGCAATAAGTAAAGAATAAGGAGATACAGTATATTCTTTGTCATATTACATTGTGTTATAATGAGCTCCGAAAGATACGTATTGTTTTGGATATAACAAAAAAAGCCGCCTCTTTTTACGGAGGCGGCTTTTAAAGTATATGGAATAAGTTTGTTATTACTTAACCAAAGATGCAAATTCGCTGTTAGTTGCATATTTAGCAAATTCCAGATCGATAGCAGCTTCTTTAGCCATAGATTTGTCGGCAGCGATAGCCGCTTTCAGGTTACTGATAACACCGTTAGCGTCGTTTGTACGAGCAGCTACGACAGCTTTCAGGTAAGAAGTTGTTGCGTCAGGTTTAGCAACTGCGTTCAAAGTCTGAGATGCTTTGCTGTAATCCTTTGTCAGGATCTGAGCCAGAGCAGCGTTGTTAGACTTAACTGAACCGAAAGAGTTGGCAGCCTTAGCCCATTCGCCCTGTTCCAGATACAGAACACCCAGAGCTTCGCCTAATTCAGCAACGCCTGATGCGCTACCGAACAATTGCTGAGCCTTAGCCTGGTCACCCTTAGTCAGAGCGATCAAACCTAAGTTCATGTTAGCTTCCGGATTAGCTTTTACAGAGTTTGATTTGTTGAACATCTGTTCTGCCTTAGCCAGGTCACCAGCGCGGAATGCCATCATACCTACGTTGTTCCAAGCACGGTAGCAGTTCGGATACAGTTCAGAAGCTTTTGTATAGATAGCCATCTTTTCTGCGTCGTTGTTAGTCAGAGTAGCAGCGTACAGAATTTCTTCGATGTTCAGTTCTTTAGGATTGCTCTTAGCCAAAGCGCTGATTTCGTCGTCAGACTTACCGATGATTTCGATATTGGCAGTCAAACGAGAACGACGAAGTTGCGGCAGGATTGTTTCAGCCAGGTCAGAGTAAACAGCAGAGATGTTTTTGATTTCTTTTTCTCTTGTTTCAGGATCTTGGTACATAGAGAGAACTCTCAGCACGAGGTCTTTATCCTGCAGGTTGGAAGCCTGTACCAATTCTTTGAAACCTTCCCAGTCCTGAGCTGTGTAACGAGCGTCAACCGGAGCGTCAACTTTCATTTTCTTCAACTCTTTAGACAGATATTTGCTTGTGTTGCCTTCACGATTTTCAGCCAGGCCAGTGTTCAACTTAACACCACCGTCAGGAGAAGCGTAAGCAGAAATTTCGATTGCTACATTCTGGTTAGGAGCTTCGTCAGCATTCTTAACAAGTTCTTTCCATTCTTTGATAGCGTCAGAGTTCAACTCTTGTGCACGCAGGTTAGCCTGCTGGATAAGGAACATGATGTTAGCATCGTGAGCTTCTTTGATGATACGCTGGAATTTGTCTGCTGCGATAGCTGCGTTAGCAGTAGCTGCATCAGCCAATTCGGAAGTAGCGATCACGCCTTCGCCGATTTTTACATCCGGCAATTTAACTGTTTTGTTCTTGATCTTTGCATCGAAAGTCAGATACAGTTCGGATTTCTTCATTTCCGGTTTGTAAGTGAAAGCAGATTTCATGGTTACGTTAGCACCTTCTTTCTGCGGGATAACCTGGTTGTTACCCTTTACTTTTTCACCTTGGTAAGTGTAAGATGTTCCCCATGCTTCACCACCGGCATAACGCAGAACCGGAGTTACGGTTACAGTTGCTTTCTTGTTGAACCATTTTGCAGGGAATGTGGCATTAATAGTCACAGGAACTTTGCCTCCGATGGCCTCAAGCGGCTGCGGTTCAGCTTTGATGTACTCTTCAGCTAACGGTTTCAACTTGTTAGAACAAGAAGAAAAAGTCAGAATTGCTGCCAATACAAGGAAAGGCAATAAATACTTTTTGTTCATAATTTGATGTAAGTTTAAAATGTTACTATGTTTATATATTCACTTTCAATCATTCCTTAGCCATCAAAGTGCAAAACTAAAGCATTTTTTTGTTATGAAGAGCAAAGAAGAAATAAAATCTTTCTAATTAATACTTATTAATGAATTATGAGGATCGTTTAGCGGTTTTAGTAACCTAAATATACGATAAATTGGGCTAAATGCGGTTGTTCGAGTAAAATCTCTTATGCAAATATACCTTTTGACCGCTCTGTTATGACTGCAATCTTTCTGCTATTCAGGCAGGGGTTATTGTCAAATTTTAATCAAAACAGCACCTTTTGAGTATAAAGTTTGTTATTATAAACAACTTTCGCAATGTACGCTCCGGCAGGGATGGAACCTATTTTCAGGGTTGTTTGTTGTCCGTCGAGCGGGTACTGTCTGACAGTCCTTCCGTCGAACGACACCAGGGCAAGCGAAGCATGGCTTACAGGCGTTGCAAAGTCGATACGGATTGTCCGGTGGTACTTGTCGGCAAACAGGATTACACCGCTTTCAGCCTTTATCCGCTCATTGGCTGTTCCCGTATTATTCGGGTCTAACCCTTCGCAGACAGGAGAGTCGAGTCCGATGGGATCGAGCCAGTATTTGAGCTGCCGGCTGCTGTCTTCCGGATCGGACCAGCTTTTTTGTATGGAGAAGAAATAGTCTTCGACCGGCTTCCCGCATTGCGATGCCCCTCCGGTCAGCCCTCCGATGAGAAGGTTGTCTCCGTCGAAGAGGGGAGAGCCCGACGAACCTCCGGCAGTACAGCCGGTCGCCCAACGGTTTACTTTCCAATGGGTATTCTCGTTAAATTCGGTAACGGGTATCTTATAGGTTGTAAGTTCCACGTCTCCCTCCACGAGATTCAACCGTTTCAGCGATCCGCCCGGATGGTGGATGCATACGTAAGGAGCTGCGCCTGCGTTCTGTGCATTCCAACCGGCATAGTAAGCCCGGTAGTCGGCAGGAGGCGTATCCAACAATTCCAGCAGCGTCATGTCGGTCTTTTCATTCACCGCCCGGAAATGGGCCGATGCCAAAGTCTGGTCGGTGCGCCCTGGCTCTACCGGATCGCATTGCGGGCTGTTGTAGTTGAAATAGCAGACGATGTTGCCGGCAACCTCCTCATAATCGGGGTTTTCTATACTGAACTGATTGTTCAGGCAATGCGAAGCCGTAAGCAGGTAGGGCTTTCCGTCGTTTGCCGTATTGTTGACGAGT
The DNA here is from genome assembly GCF_003477465.1 of Parabacteroides sp. AF48-14. Lineage (NCBI taxonomy): Bacteria > Pseudomonadati > Bacteroidota > Bacteroidia > Bacteroidales > Tannerellaceae > Parabacteroides > Parabacteroides sp. AF48-14. The sequence goes on along the minus strand of NZ_QUDI01000030.1, from coordinate 12,281 downwards.
GTGCCGGTGCACCCTATTGTCCCGTTGATGATCAGCAGGAGGACGCTGCGCTCGATATTATCGTATCGTGTTGTCGTATCCTGATAGCAGACTACAGGCGGCATGCACCAATAGGAAGGCTGGTCGGGTATCGGTTCGGACACCCGGAAGTCGCGATAGCCGTGATTCACTTCGCCGACGGTGAGTCTGCCGGGAAAAGCGGCATCAGCCGGTTCCTGATATTCGACGATCAGTTCGTCTCCTGTGATCGGGGCGACAGGCAATAATCCCAACTCGGAGTTATTCAGATGATTGAAAGAACCCAATACTTCCGTCTGGTCGCTGTTGTATAGAAACAGGTGGCTGCCTTCGGGTAGGTGGTATTCGCTAAACATTATATTAATGGAAAGAGCGTTACGGGAACGGATTCCGAGCCTCCAGACTTTCGTCCCGTCAGGCAGGGTAAAGCGGATACCTGAATTATCGGGGGTATAATCTGTCATAAACTTATAGGCGAAACGGTAGCCGCTGCGCAGGTCGGTCGCTTCGAGCGAATCGAGGCGGAGTTGTTCCGACAGGTCGAATTCAGGCATTTGTATGAACATCTCGTCCGTCTGGCTTTTTGTGGCAGAAAGAGGCAATGGCTGTCCGCCATGACTGATCTGTGCCTTGCCGGAAACACAAAGAAGCAGGCATAACCCGATGTAAATAATAGAATCCTTTATCATAATGGCACAAATATACGATTTTAAAGAAATAATATACTTATTTCAACTCCATTTTAAAATCGTATCTGATGTCTGCCTTTCGTGGTTTTTAGGCATAAGGGGATGTGTCAAAAGTCCCTTGTCCCCGCGCTTGATGCGGGGCCGCAAAAGAACAGACTTTATCAATCAGTTGTTTATACGGTCGGTTTTAATGCGATCCCGCGTCAAGCGCGGGAATAGGGCTATTTTGACACATCCCCTCCTAATGGAGGTATGCACTCGGCACCTCGCAAAGATTAAGACGGTCGCAATGGCGAACTTTAATTCTTTTTGCTCTTTTCCTGTTCGGCTACCTGGTGGACACGGTCGGCTACATATTCGACTTTATTCAGGCCCGCATCTTTCAGGCTTTCGGCTTCGTCTTTCATTTTCGATGCAAATTTGTGCATATGTTCGTGCATGCAGTGGAATTTCCCGTCGTCTTCCATTTTGCGGAGTACATAACCTGTTACCACTCCGACTACCATACCGATTAATAAATCTTTCATACTGAATACATTTTAAATGATTACTATAATTTAGTTTCGTGCATTGAAAACAAGGGGCGAATCCGTATTGTTGCGGTTTTTAAAGTATTTATAAGTATTGCGGCATTGTTTAGGAAAAATATACGGCAACCCGTTTCTTTCCGCTGAAAGAGGGTTGCCGCATAAAAGTTAGGAATAAGGTCCTGGTAAGTAACAAAGGTAGGGTTGCAATGTTACAAAGCTGTTACAATCGGTATACAGTAATATTAAAATCTTTTACTAAAACAGGGAACGAGTATTGTAGGATCATTTAAATGCTGTATTTTTGTGGGTATAACAATCAAACGATAAAGATAATTATGGCTCAGTACAAACGTATCCTGTTAAAGTTAAGCGGTGAGTCGCTTATGGGAGGAAAACAATATGGTATAGACGAAGTTCGTCTGAATGAATATGCGGCACAGATCAAGGAGATTGCCGAAATGGGTGTCCAGATCGGTATTGTGATCGGCGGCGGTAATATATTCCGGGGTCTGAGCGGGGCTTCCAAAGGCTTCGACCGGGTGAAAGGCGATCAGATGGGGATGTTGGCTACCGTTATCAATAGCCTTGCCTTGAGTTCTGCGCTCGTGGCCCAGGGGGTGAAGGCGAAAGTGCTGACGGCTATCCGCATGGAGCCGATCGGCGAGTTCTACAATAAATGGCGGGCCATCGAGCTGCTGGAGCAGGGCAATGTCGTGATCATGTCCGGCGGAACAGGCAACCCGTTCTTTACGACCGATACAGGCTCTTCCCTGCGCGGCATCGAGATCGAAGCGGACGTGATGCTGAAAGGAACCCGTGTCGACGGTATCTACACGGCTGATCCGGAGAAAGACCCGACGGCAACCAAGTTTTCCGACATCACCTATGACGAAATCTATACGCGCGGCCTGAAGGTCATGGACCTGACAGCCACAACGATGTGCAAGGAAAACAACCTCCCGATCATCGTCTTCGACATGGACACCAACGGCAACCTGAAAAAGGTCATGAGCGGTGAGAACATCGGGACGCTGGTGCATAATTAAGAAATAATGAACCATAATATTGTCATGGAACACGGATGACACGAATTGGGCGGATGACCACAGATCTATTTATTAAAAACAAATCTGCGGTCATCTGTTTTATCGGTGTCATCCCGTGTTCCATGATAATATAAACAGGTTCATATCAGCAAATACATGAAACACATCTATTACATAGCGCTCCTTCTCTCTTTACTCCTTTCTGCTTGTGGTGGGAAGGAAAAGACGTATGTGATAGGTATTTCGCAATGTATGACCGACGATGATTGGCGGCAGGCCATGATCCGGGAAGTCGGGATCGAGGCTTCCAACTACGATAATCTGAAAGTCATTATTAAAGATGCCGACAGCAACAACGATCGCCAGATCGAACAGATACGCGAACTGATCAGGCAGAAGGTCGACGTCCTGGTCATCTCCCCCCTGGAATCAGCCCCGCTGACGGCGGTTGCCGAAGAGGCCTACCGCGCCGGTATCCCGACAATCATTACCGACCGGAAAGTCAACACCAGCCAATACACCACTTTTGTGGGAGCCAACAACTACGAATTAGGCGTGACCGCCGGGAAATATGCCGCCCGTTACCTGCCGCCCAATGCAACTATCCTCGAAATATGGGGTGCGAAAGGCTCTTCCCCCGCACAGGAGCGTCACAACGGTTTCCGGGATGCCCTCTCGGAGCGCAAGGACTTGATTTTCGTCCTGGTGGAAGGCGAATGGAAACAGGAGATAGCCGCCAGACACCTCCGGGAAACGACGTTTGACGGGCCGGTTGACTTAGTGTTTGCCCATAACGATGTCATGGCGATCGCCGCCCGCGAGTATTTCCTCTCGACAGACTCCGCCCAAGGGAAACGCCTGCCGGTTATCGGCATGGATGCCGTAGCCGAAGCCGGTTTACAGGCCATCGCCGACGGACGCATCGACGCCTCTTTCCTCTATCCGACCGGAGGCGAACAGGTTGTACGTACCGCCATGCGGCTGATCAACGGCGAAACGGTCGACCCCTTTATCCCCTTGCATAGCGGCATTGTCGACAAGGAAGCCGCCCGTAGCCTCCTGTTGCAAACCGAACGGTTGCTGAATTACCAGCAGCGTATCGAGACACAGCGTACCCGTATGGACGAGCTGCTGAACCGTTTCCTCTTCCTCCGGAGCTCCGTCTGGGTGATTACGTTGCTGATGATCGGCTTTATCTCCCTGTCGGTCTACGTCTTTTATATCAACCGGAAGATACGGCTCGCCAACCGCGAACTGCGCGAGATAAACAAGAAAGAGGAGGAACAGCGCCGCAAGCTGATCTCCCTCAATGCCGAGATAGAAGAGGTGACCGCCTCCAAGCTCCAGTTCTTCACGAACATCTCCCACGAGGTGCGTACGCCGCTCACCTTGATCCTGGGACCGCTGGACAAGTTGATCGGCCTGCTCCACGACTCGCCCTACCTGCCGGACCTCGAGCTGGTCCATAAGAATGCCGGCCGCCTGCTCCGGGTGATCAACCAGATACTCGACTTCCGCAAGGTCGAGAACAAGCAGGAGAAACTGAAGATACGCGAGACGGAGATCGTCTCCTTCACCGGCGAGGTGAAATCCTATTTCAACAGCATGGCGAAGGTACGCAACATCGACTACCTCTTTACCGCCGATACGAAAGAATGCCGTGTCTGGCTCGATCCCGATATGATCGAGAAGGTGATCGTCAACCTGCTCTCCAACGCCTTCAAGTTCACGCCGGAAGGAGGGTGCATCGCGGTGAAGCTCTCCGCCTCCGAAGCGTGGGTGACGATTGTCGTCGAAGATAACGGCTCCGGTATCCAGCCTGAAAACATCCCCTATCTGTTCAACCGCTTCTACTCCGAGAACAGCCGGACGGGGACGGGCATCGGCCTCCATCTGGTGAACGAATACATCCGGATGCACAACGGCCGGATAGACGTGGAGAGCACGCCCGGAAAAGGCAGCGCCTTTACCTTCAGCCTGCACCGCGACAAGACGCAGCTGAAAGGCGAATACATCACCGAAATACCCGTTTCGCCCCTTGCCTACGATGCCTCCTGCCTCGACGATTCCGGACAGAAGGAGTTGCTCGCGAAAGAATATCCCTACACCGTCCTGGTTGTCGAGGACGATGACGAGGTCCGCACGTTCCTCAGCCAAGAACTGACGGCCAACTTCCGCTGCTTGACAGCTGCGAACGGGAAAGAGGCGTTAGAGCTGCTGAACACGGAAGAGATATCCCTTCTGCTGAGCGACGTCATGATGCCCGAAATGAATGGCTTCGAACTCTGTAAGGCTGTCAAGACGAACCTCGCCACCAGCCATATCCCACTCATCCTCCTGACGGCGCTGACCGACGAACGCCAGCGTATGTACGGCATCTCCGGCGGTGCGGACGGCTATATACAGAAACCCTTTCGGATGGACTTCGTCAAGCTCCGCATCATCCGTATCCTCGAAGAACGCAAGAAGCTCCGCGAAACATTGTTGCAAAAGCTGCAAAGCAGCAACCTGCTGATGGGCGAGCCGGAGAAGGTCGAGAACATGGACGACTTCTTCCTGCGTAAGTTCCTGACCCAGATCGAACAGGTTTATGCCGACCCCGAATATAACATCGAACGGCTGAGCGACACGCTCGGCCTCTCCCGCGGGCATCTTCACCGGAAGATCAAAGACCTGACGGGTACGAGCCCCGTCGACTTCCTCCGCAACTACCGCCTGAAGAAAGCCGCCGTCCTGCTGAAACAGAGGCAATATAACGTAAGCGAAATCGCCTACCAGACCGGCTTTTCCTCCTCCGCCTATTTCGCCAAATGCTTCAAGGCGGCCTATAATGTGACGCCTACCGAATACCAGGGGAATTAATCGTACCCGATTGCTTATAAGTAATCGCATCCGATTACTGGTAAGGACACATACCCGATTACTTATAACTAATCGTACCCGATTGCTTAGAACCAATACGACTGATTGCTTAGAACCATATGTACCCTATTGCTTAGAACCAATACGACTGATTGCTTAGAACCATATGTACCCTATTGCTTAGAACCAATACGGCCTATTACATTTGTCACATAAACAGGACGGATTTGACAAGACCCGAAACTTTTTTATGGCATGAGACATTTGTCATACTTCCTGCTTCATTTGTTATCGCCCGCCTGTCCGGAGCACCCTACTTTTGCCTCCGTAAAACGCATTGCCACAAAAACATTTTAAAACAATCTATATGAAAACTGTTGCCATGAAAAGGTATTTTATCGCGTCCCTTGCCGGCTGTTTCCTTACATCTGCTCTTTATGCACAAGAAGCTGTAAAGGATACGATCCCTTCCGGTAGCGAAAAGAAGGGGGAGACGAACAGCCGTAACGTCATGCTGAACGCAGCAAGTGCTAATGGTCCCCGCGAGATCTCGATCGGCCTGCCCGGCGGAGATGTCAACGTACTCGAGAACGGCCTTCCGGTCGTCTATAATTCGAATCCCCATAACGTAAACACGCATTGGCGCGGCGACGGCAGCCTTTCGCATATCGGACTGATGAAGATATCCGAGACAGCCATCACGACCGGTAACATCGGCTATGCCGTCAACTCGTTTACCCAACTGGGGCTCGACGGGAAGAAAGCCTTCAACGGCACGCTGAACTACAACACCAACCACTTCGGCCGGCAGCAGTTCGACCTGAACCTGAACGGAGGGTTGGGGAAAGGCTGGTTCTACAGCGGAAGCATCTACCAGAATTTCGACCCGGGCTCGTTCAAGTTGCGCTTCGCCCAGTATCAGGACCGGACGGAAATCTATAAGTTCGCCCTGAGCAAGCGCTACAACGAAGGGCGCGGACAGTTCTCCGTCATCTATCATTACAGCAACAGCCATTGGCTATCCAACGCGACCACCGGCGCTCCCTTCATCTATGTCGGCGACGGAAGCGTGAAAGAGATTCCCGGCTTCAGCCTCGGAACTTCTTCCTACCTACCCAATGTCGGAACAATCCCTTACCTGGATATCAGGACGGGAAAAGTCGGGACCGTCAACCTCTATGATGCGACCGCCAGCCGGGGCAACCAGGTGACGCTCCTTCATTCCTACAAATGGGATAACGGGCTGGAATGGAAGGTCAATATGAAGTACGACCACTCGCAAGGCTCATACCTCTACCAGACACCGATGGACATGAAAGAACAGGATGCCTCCGCCGGCTATCAGACCCGACATGCGGACGGCGCGTTCCAGCCTTACAGCGGATACGTGCAGAGCCGTATGTCCTGCTTCAACCGGGGCAAGATAGACGAGGTGTTCTTCACAACCGAACTGTCGCGCAAGTACGGCAACCAGGCCTGGCGCATCGGGCTGAACGAATGGTATTACGATGTGGACTATGCTTCCAACACGACAATGTACGACCACACGGTCGAGGCGTACCCGCAGATGCTCTATAACACAGGCTCCGACAAGGTGCACTATTACGGCGATACGCCCTATTATAACTTCAACCAGAACGCCTCCGAATATTATAAGGGGCATGAAAACAAACTGGCGCTTTATGCCACGCACGACTGGGACATCACGGACAAGCTGAACGCCTATTATGGCGCCCGCCTCGAATACCAACGCCTGGAAGGGGAGAACCTCGCCGTCTGCAATGCCGAGGGGAATGCGGTTGGACGTTTCAACGATTACCATATCGGCGCTGTCGCTGCCGACGGGACGGTGATCGCACCGCGCAACTTCAGCTACGACTGGCTGAACACGGCCCTGACCGCCGCCCTGACCTATAAGATGACCGGGCAGTTCGGCCTGACCGGTGACTTCACCTATATCACACAGCGTCCGAACCTGTCGAATTTCTCTCCGGCGGATATGCCGAATGTAGATAAAATAACCGTACCTTTAGGACGTGCCGGACTGTATTATAACACGGATTGGGTGAGCCTGACTTCCCTGTTCTCCTACATCGCCAAAACAAACAACAACTCGACGTTGAACCTGATCAATCCGAATGACCCGACGGGCAAGGACATCAAGGCGGCTCCGCTGAGTTACGACATCAAGACGATGGGATGGACGACAGATGCGGTCTTCAAGCCGTTCAAGGGTTTCGACTTCCACTTCCTGTTCACCTACCAGGTCCCGAAGTACAAGAAGTATGAAACAGGCGTTACATTCCCCGACGGAAGCGTCTCCAGCATCAATGCGACAGGCAATATCGTGGCTGAAATACCGAGGTCCTGATTGAACTCGACCCGAGCTATATGATTACGAAAGATTTGAAAGTCTGGGCAAGTTTCCGTTACTTTAGCAAGACGTATGCCAACATCAACGATGCCTATTACTTCAACGGACGGTGGGAAACCTCGGCGGACTGAACTGGCAGGTAAACAAGCATCTGGCGTTGAGCGGAACGGTCATCAACTTCCTGAACCAGACCGGTGCGAAGGGCAGCATCTCCGGCGCCGAACTGGTCGAGAAGAAAGATGCCGACAAGTACAACGGGGCATGGATGGCCGGCAGCTATATCCGCCCGTTCACAGTGGAGTTCAGTGCAACAATTACTTTTTAACAATAAAGACTATTACATAATATGAAAGCATCGATTTCAAACATCAGCAAGAGCCTCGTCATGAGTGCAGCCGTTTCGTTCGGTCTGGTATCCTGCCAGCCGTCCGGCAAGAGTGAGTTTAAACTGGAACAGCAGGGCGACACCCTGACGCTTGTCCACATCACGAATCCGACCAAATACCTGTTGCTTCCGGTCGAGGAGAAGACCTCGGAAGGACAAGTCTGCCTCGTGACAGGCGATGCCGCCGATACGGATATGGATGTCCGCCTGGCAAAGCAGCGTGTCGACTATTTCGTACCGTTCGAATTGCCGGCGGGCGCAAAGAAAGCGCTTGTACGCATCCGCAAGACACCGAAGGACGCCGTTTGCTGGAGCCGGATTCAGTTGTCCGATACGTTCGACACGGCAAACCGCGACAAGTTCCGCCCTCTCTATCACCATACGCCGCTCTACGGCTGGATGAACGACGCCAACGGGCTGGTGTATAAAGACGGCGAATATCATCTCTACTTCCAATACAATCCTTACGGTTCCGTATGGGGCAATATGCATTGGGGGCATTCCGTCAGTCGCGACCTCGTTCATTGGGAACATCTTCCGGTAGCCCTGGCGCGCGACACGATGGGGCATATCTTCTCCGGCAGCTCGGTTGTAGACCTGACGAATACGGCAGGATATGGCGACGGCACGATCGTCTCTTTCTACACCTCCGCCAGCGACCGGAACGGACAGATCGAATGTATGGCGTATAGCAAAGACAACGGCCGGACATTCACCAAGTATGAAAAGAACCCCGTCCTGACCCCGTTCGACGGGCTGAAGGATTTCCGTGACCCGAAAGTCTTCTGGTACGAACCCCAGCAGAAGTGGGTGATGATTGTATCCGCCGATAAGGAGATGCGTTTCTTCTCCTCCAAAGACTTGAAGGATTGGACCTACATGAGCGCTTTCGGCAACGGTTACGGCATGCAGCCGAGCCAGTTCGAATGTCCGGATATGGTGCAGCTCGCGTCGATGGCGACGGGAATCATAAGAAGTGGGCGCTGATCGTCAATATCAATCCCGGTTGCCTGTTCGGCGGTTCCGCCACACAATATTTTATAGGAGACTTCGACGGCACGAACTTCACCTGCGACACGAAACCCGAAGTCGTCAAATGGATGGACTGGGGTAAAGACCACTACGCAACGGTTTGTTTCTCTAACACCGGCGAACGTGTGATTGCCGTGCCCTGGATGAGCAACTGGCAGTACGCCAATATCATCCCGACCCAGCAATACCGCAGCGCCAACGCCTTGCCCCGCGAACTGACGATGTATTCCGAAGGAAAAGACATCTATATGGCCGTCAACCCGGTAAAAGAACTGGAGGCTTTGCGGAAGGAAACGAAGGAAATACCCGCCTTCACGGTCGATAACGGAAAGGAATTTAATATCGAAACCCTGTTTGACGGAGGCGACGGCGCTTTCGAGATGAACATAGACCTGACGACCAATGCCGACTGTTCCGGCTTCAAACTGATGAACAGCAAAGGCGAATATGTCGACATCTATTTAGACATGAAGGACGGCAAGCTGGTCATGGACCGCGTACACAGCGGAATAGTCGACTTCGGCAAAAACGCCATCCCGCACGAGAAGGAAGCACACGACAACCGCGTGAAGAACTCCATCAACTATGTGGACGACTTTGCCCTCGCCACCTGGGGACCGCTATCAAAGGAGAAACAACATCGGTTGCAGCTGTTCGTCGATAAATGCTCCATCGAAATCTTCCTGGACGGCGGAAAGGTAGCCATGACAAACCTCGTATTCCCGAATGAACCGTACAACAGCCTGTCTTTCTACAGCCGGAACGGTTCGACAAAGGTTAACGCTTGCAAGCTGTACGCATTAGGCTTGTAGGAAAGGGGAACTGTAAAAAGTTTCACTCCAAGAAAAACGTGAAACTTTTGTTCCAGATATTCTCGGGCGTGAAACTTTAGTTTCATCGGCATGGAACTTTTGTTCCGTCGTGGAGAAACTTTTGTTTCCCCGGCATGAAACTTTTAAGAACAAGCTATGTTTATGAAGAGATACTTAAAGGAATAATTATATTTATAACAATAAAATCAATATATCATGGAAAATAAGAAACCAGTAGTTGTCGGCATCGGGGAACTCCTGTGGGATGTTTTGCCCACCGGGAAGCGTGCCGGAGGTGCTCCAATCAATTTTGTATATCATGCCACCCGGTTGGGAGCGGAAGGATATGCGATCAGTGCGGTCGGAAACGACGTGTTCGGGGCGGAAATAGTTCAGGAACTGGACAAGAACGGCATCTGCCATTCGTTGGGAACGGTCGAATATCCTACCGGAAACGTGATGGTGGAGCTGAAAGACGGCATTCCCACCTACACGATTATCGAAGGCGTCGCTTGGGATCACATCCCTTTGACGCAGGAGGCGATAGAGTTAGTGAAGAAAGCGGATGCGGTTTGTTATGGGACGTTGGCTTTGCGTGCGCAAGGTTCGAGGGAGACGATTCTTACCCTCCTGTCGTATGCCCGCGAAGATGCGTTGCGCTTTTTCGATATCAACATCCGCCAGTCCTATTATTCAAAGGAACTGATCGAGACGCTGCTGCACAAGGCCAATGTGTTTAAGGTAAACGATGAGGAACTGGTCTTGCTGCGCGGAATGTGCGACCTGGATGGCTCGGACGAGGAAGTCTGTTGCCAGATGCTCCGGAAATATAACCTGAAATATGTAATCCTGACTGCCGGATCGGCATTCAGTTCGATCTATTCGCCCGACGAACAGTCGACTATCCTCACTCCGAAGGTGGAAGTCGCCGATACGGTGGGAGCGGGCGACTCCTTCTCCGGTGCATTCGTTTATTCCATATTAACCGGCAAATCCTTGCGCGAAGCCCATCAGATTGCTGTCGAGACGGCGGCTTTCGTTTGTACGAAAGAGGGTGCATGGCCAGCCTATCCAAATAAGAACTGACATGAAAGAGAAGAGTTTATATCTGAAGTTAATCCCGGTGATGCTTGTGTTCTTCACGATGGGATTTGTGGATTTGGTGGGGATCGCTTCCAACTATGTGAAGCTGGATTTGGGGCTGACTGACTCGGAAGCCAATATCTTTCCTTCCTTAGTGTTCTTCTGGTTCCTGATTTTCTCTGTCCCGACAGGGATGCTGATGAATAAGATTGGGCGTAAGAAGACGGTTATGCTGAGTTTGATCGTCACTTTCGTGTCGTTGTTGATCCCTTGTTTCGGCGATGGCTATGTGGTGATGCTGGCATCCTTCTCCCTGTTGGGGATCGGGAATGCGTTGATGCAGACTTCCCTGAATCCGCTTTTGTCGAATATTATCACCGGGGATAAGTTGGCGAGCAGCCTGACCTTCGGGCAGTTTGTCAAGGCGATTGCTTCTTTCCTGGCTCCTTATATTGCGATGTGGGGGGCGACGCAGGCGATTCCTTCGTTAGGAATGGGGTGGCGTGTGCTTTTCCCGGTCTATATGGTGGTTGCCGTGATTGCGATTTTCTTGTTGGGGGCGACGCATATTAAGGAGGAGGCGCCGGAAGGGAAGCCGTCTACTTTTGCCGAATGTATTGCCTTGTTAGGTAATCCGTTCATCTTGCTGATGTTCATCGGTATCATGTGCCATGTCGGGATCGACGTCGGTACGAATACGACGGCGCCGAAGATTCTGATGGAGCGGTTGGGAATGGATATACATGCGGCGTCGTTTGCCACCAGCCTGTACTTTATTTTCCGTACGATCGGTTGCCTGACCGGTTCGCTGATCCTGGCGCATTGGTCGCCTAAGAAGTTCTTTGTTGTCAGTGTCGTGTTGATGGTTGCGTCGATGGCGGGGTTCCTGTTGTTCGATTCCAAAGTCCTGTTGTACGTCAGCATCGCCTTGGTCGGTTATGGTAACTCGAATGTGTTCTCCATTCTGTTCTCGCAGGCGTTGCTTTCGATGCCGCAGCGGCAGAACGAAGTCTCCGGCCTGATGATCATGGGCTTGTTCGGCGGAACGGTCTTCCCGTTGCTGATGGGTGTTGCTTCCGATGCGCTCCATTCGCAGACGGGCGCCCTGTTGGTTCTGGCTGTAGGAGTGCTTTATCTGCTTCTTCTGTTTCCGAAGTTGAGACGGTATTAGGGTCCGTTAAATGATGATTTAGCGATGAGCAGCAGAGGCCTCGTAGGGGCGGTTCGCGAACCGCCCGAATAGCGAGTTGTCTTAGGGCTGTAAGCCCGGCAGATCTCAGCCCAAGGCGTGAGCCTTGGGTTAGGTAAGGCCTCCCCATAAATTAAGCCCTGTAAGGTAGTGTGTCCAAAAACTGTCGTTCATTTTTATACTGCGAACTTTAGCGTTTTTATACGTTTAGTCACGAGATTATCAGTTAAGCAGACTTCTCTCCACTGCTGAATCTGGCAA
>NZ_QUDI01000003.1:0-192908 GCF_003477465.1 Parabacteroides sp. AF48-14 | reverse complement strand
ATCGGAAGGAAAAACGCGCCAGGGAATAGATGGAACTACTGCTCGTTGGATTTATGTCACAGGACAATGTGGCAATCGAGGACGTTCGGGTATGCTGTTTTAGGCATCCGGAGAATTACAATGCACCGGAACCGCTTCGTATCTGGGATGAGAATGCCAATGGTGGTCGGGGGGATGCGTTTGTGAATTTTGCCCCGACGAAAAATAAAGACTGGAAACTGATGCCTGGTGAACATTATAAATTGTGTTATCGTATCTTTTCTTATGATGGTGAGATGACACGTGAACGAGCGGATCGTTTGTGGAACGATTTTGCATACCCTCCAAAAGTAACAATAAAACAATAGAAAGATGAAAAAGATAATATTAACAATAGCTGCCTTGCTTTTGGCTGGAATTATGGCGGCTCAAGTACAAGTTGTTTCCGCAACAAAGGTCGGAAACCGGATCGATGTTGTGGTTGGTAACCAGTTTTTCACCAGCTATCATTTTCAGCCGGATGAGAAATATCCGTTCTTTTTCCCGGTTAACGGTCCTGTTTCCGGAGCCTCGACTACTTCGATGCGTAATGGAGAGTTTCCTCACCATAGTTCTCTGTTTTTCGGTTGCGATCGGGTGAATGGTGGTAACTACTGGCAGGAAGGGCTTGAACGTGGACAGATTGTTTCGGTTGGTGCCCGTATTGTAGAGGCAAAAGGCGAACGGGTGGTAATTGAGGACGAATGCATTTGGAAACGGCCGGATGCGCAGGCTCCAATTATTGATCGCCGTAAAATAACAATTTCGTCTCCATCCTCAAATTTGTATCAGCTGGATTTTGATATCGAAATGGAAATGTTAATGGATGTTACAATCTTGAAAACTAATCATTCCCTGTTTAGTGCCCGTATTGATCCGGATTTAACAGTTAAACAGGGTGGCGTGATGATCAATTCTGAAGGTAAAGAAGGGGAAAAAGGAACGTTTGGTGTTGCTTCTTCTTGGATTGATTGTTATGGCAAAAGAAAAACCGGAATAGAAGGGATTACTATCATGCAGCATCCTTCAAATAAATGGTATCCGTCTCCCTGGTTTACGCGTGATTATGGTTTTATATCGCCGACACCTATGTATTGGCCGGAAAACAGGGAAACGACAGACCTGAGAAAAGGAGAGAAAATTAACTTGCGATACCGAGTGCTGGTGCATGCGGGAGACTCCAAACAAGCTGGTATAGTTCAATTGTTCGAACAATATAAAAAAGAATAAACCGATGGATATAAATTTGAAAGGAAAAGTTGCTGTTGTAACTGGTGGTGGAGGTGTATTGGGGGGGAGTATTTCCCGCAGTCTGGTAGAGAATGGAGTGAAAGTTGCTATTTTGGATATTCGCGAAGAGCAACTTGGTAATCGTATAAAAGAGTTGACACAACAGGGAGAGGTTCTTGGCATTCAATGTAATGTATTGGATATACATAGTCTTGAGGCTGCACGGGAAAAAGTGCTTAAAGAGTGGGGTCGTGTAGATATTTTAATAAATGCAGCGGGAGGTAATTTACCGGGAGCAACCTTGCGTGAAGATCAAACGGTGTTTGATATGAAAGTAGAAGATTTCAATCGGGTAACGGATCTGAATATGAATGGAACTGTCTATCCTTGCCTTGTGTTTGGAAAGATTATGGCGGAAAAAGGAGAAGGCTGTATCATCAACGTTTCGTCAATGGCTACTTATTCGGCTATTACGCGGGTTCCTGGTTATTCGGTTGCCAAAAGTGGCGTAAGTATCTTTACTCAATGGTTAGCGATGGAGATGGCGTTGAAATTTAGTGAGAAAATCCGTGTGAACGCATTGGCACCAGGCTTTTTTATTGGTGATCAGAATCGTGGGGTGTTAATCAATCCGGATGGCTCTTATACGGATCGGAGCCGGAAAATATTAGCCCGTACGCCTATGAAACGTTTTGGCAATATTAAAGAGTTGAACGGACTTGTCCATTTTCTCTGCTCAGAACATGCCAGTTTTATAACAGGAGCGATTATTCCAGTAGATGGTGGATTTAGTTCATTTAGTGGTGTATAGCGTATGGCATTGGAAAAAACATGGAGGTGGTTCGGCAGGAAAGATTCTGTCGGACTTGCCGATTTAAAGCAGATGGGAGTGGAGGGAGTCGTTACGTCCCTTCATCATATTCCGGCTGGCGAAGTTTGGCCGGTAGAGGAGATCTTGGCCGTTAAGCAGGAGATCGAAAATCATGGCATGAGGTGGAGTGTAGTGGAGAGTCTCCCTGTCTCTGAAGGAATCAAAATTTGTTCTGCCGACCGTTCCCGCCTGATTGAAAACTACCGGCAGTCTTTGCGCAATTTGGGACCTGCGGTATAGACACCGTTTGCTATAATTTTATGCCTGTGCTGGATTGGGCACGGACGGATTTGCGTTATAAAAACGCGAATGGAGCTGAATCCATGCTGTTCGATTATCCGACTTTTGCCGCTTTCGATATTTATATTCTCAAACGGGAGGGGGCGCGTGAAAGTTATCCTAAGGATATTCAGGAAAAAGCTGCCGGGATAATTGCCGGACTATCCTCGGAACAGCAGGAAGAGCTGGCCCATAATATTATCATTGTGACGCAGGCGTTCATTCATGGTGTAGTGGGGGAAGGGGAAGATTATAAGAAACAGTTCCTTGATTATTTGAAAACTTATGATCGGATAGGGAAAGAACAGTTACGCCGTAATCTTGTCCTGTTTTTGGACGATGTGGTTCCGGTCGCGGAAGAAGTTGGAATAAATCTCTGTATTCATCCGGATGATCCGCCTTTCCCTTTGCTGGGATTACCACGTATTGCTGGTACGATAGAGGATATCCGATGGATATTGGAGCAAAATGATTCAATGGCAAATGGTTTGACTTTTTGTACAGGATCACTATCGGCTCGGCCTGATAATGATCTTATATCGATGGTGAAAGAGTTTGCTTCCCGCATTCATTTTGTACATTTGCGGAATACGGCTTTTCTGCCGAACTATGGTTTCTATGAATCAGGCCATTTATGTGGTAGCGTAGATATGTTTGCCATTGTGAAATTATTGTTGGAAGAGCAGATCCGGAGGAGAAAAGCAGGGCGTACAGATACGAGACTTCCTTTTCGTCCAGATCATGGATTGCGAATGTTGGATGATTATCATCGTATTTCTAACCCTGGATATCCCTTGGTCGGACGATTGAAGGGGCTTGCTGAAATAGATGGTTTACAAACAGGGATTGAACGTTGTTTACTGGAATGTTCTGGTGATAATTAAAATTGGTAGTGTAAGAGAATGAAAAAGTATTTGATTTTTACATTGGCATCACTTTTATTGATGTCTTCTTGTTTTACAAAAAAAGCGGAATCGGATGTTTTTACCGGAACTCCGGGAGAAGTCAAACTTATAACATTGGATCCGGGGCATTTTCATGCAGCTTTGGTTCAGAAAGATTCGTATGATCAAGTGTCGGATAAAATCTATGTATATGCTCCTGATGGGGATGATGTGAAAGAGCATTTAAAAAAAATAGAGGGATATAATACTCGTACTGATTCTCCAACGAAATGGCAGGAAGTTGTTTATAAAGGTCCGGATTTTCTGGAAAGAATGCTTGTGGAGAAAAAGGGAAATGTGATGGTGACTGCTGGTAATAACAGGAAGAAAACCGAGTATATAAAGCAAACTTTGATGGCAGGGATTCATGTCTTGGCTGATAAACCGATGGCAATAAACAGTGAGAACTTCAGTTTGTTGAAAGAGTGTTTCGACATTGCCGGACAGAAAGGTGTCTTGTTGTATGATATTATGACGGAACGCAATGAAATAACAACTATGTTGCAGCGCGAGCTATCTTTGATTCCGGCTGTTTATGGAGAACAGTTGAAAGGTTCGTTAGCTGATCCAGCTATTGTAAAAGAAAGTGTACATCATTTTTTTAAAGTCGTGTCTGGAAATCCGTTAAAACGTCCGGCATGGTTTTTCGATGTGACCCAGCAGGGCGAGGGTATCGTCGACGTAACGACCCATTTAGTAGACCTTGTTCAGTGGGAAGCATTCCCGGAACAGGTAATCGACTATAAGAATGATATCGAACTGTTGGATGCTAATCGTTGGACTACTTCTATCAGTCCGGAAGAGTTTAAGCAGGTGACAGGAACAGAGGCTTATCCTGATTTTCTGAAAAAGGATGTTGAAAATGATACGTTGAAAGTCTATTGCAATGGTGATATTCTGTATAAGATTAAAGGTGTGACGGCAAAAGTATCTGTTATCTGGAACTATACCTTCCCGAAAGGTGGCGGTGATACTCACTTCTCAGTGATGAAAGGTAGCAAATCTGACCTGGTGATCCGTCAAGGTAAAGAGCAAAACTATCAACCTGAATTGTTTGTAGAAGCAGTTAAGGGTGTCGATCTGGCTGCCTATGAAAAGGATCTTACCGCTTCAATGGAAAAGGTTTCAGCCAAATATCCGGGTGTAGCCTTGAATAAGATCAGCGACAGTGTATGGCAGATCGAGATTCCAGCAAAATACCGTGTCGGTCATGAAGCTCACTTCGGGCAGGTAACAGAGCATTTCCTTCAGTATCTGAAGGATGGCAAATTGCCGGAATGGGAAGTTCCGAATATGCTGGCTAAGTATTATACAACGACTTCTGCTTTGGATATGGCAAAAGCGAAAACGAAATAGATTTAGCTATAATAATAAAAAAATGGAGTTGTTATAAATGTTTGTATGCTTTATAACAATTCCATTTTTTGTTTTTTCGAGAGCCAGGTGATTAAAAATCAAATCTTACACCTTGTTCCCATAGTGGTAGTAGCTTTTGTACAACGTCAGGCTTTTCTTTTGCTATATTTTTTCGTTCAATGCGGTCCTCATCATATTGGTAGAGCTCGGTAATGATTTCTCCTTTCTTGTTATAGCGTGTGAAGCGATATTCCGGAGTTCGGAGTGTAATGCAGTTCCGATAATAGCTATAAGCTGCATCGATCCATTTTTTGTCATTCGGTTTGTTTAGCAAGGTCGCAAAACTAAGCCCGTCCAATCCTGCAGGTAAAGGAATTTTACAAAGTTCCATGAGAGTTGGATAAATGTCGATAGAATTGACGATCCGTTTATTTTTTATCCCTTGCTTGCATCCGGGAGCTTTTATTACGAGTGCACTGCTTAGAGATGTTTCATGTAAGGTATGTTTTCCCCAAACACGAAGATCTCCTAAGTGCCATCCGTGGTCTCCCCATAAAATAATAATCGTGTTATCCATTTTTCCACTGGCTTCGAGAGCATCTAAAACTTTTCCAACTTGGGCATCCATATAACTTACGCAAGCAAAATAGGCATGTCGAAGTTTGCGGGCATAATCATCCGAAACTCTTTTTTCGATGAATGGCATTTCATCTCCTAATTGATAACTTTTGAACTCTGCACTCTCATGCAGACTGATAGGATCACACCCTTCCGGAATATCTGGCATAGGGGAGATGGGGATAGATGATTCCTCATACATATCCCAGTACTTTTTAGGAGATGTAAAAGGCAAATGAGGTTTAAAAAAGCCGACTGCCAGACAGAATGGCTCATTTTTTGTCGTTAATTCCTTTATCTTCTTGACCGCCAAATTAGCAGTTAACCCATCGGGATAACCTTCATCTGCAACATCTGCACACTCATATGGCTTTACTTGTTTTTTATGGCTTTGCCGGTTACTTCCGTCTGCGTATCCAAAGAAGGCATTCCAGCCATTTCCCCATTTCCCTGCATCGAATAACATTTCGTCCCAACTATAGGGAAGCTCCGGCTTATCAGTCTTGGGAGCTTCATAGCCGTATAGACATCCATCTACATAATGACTTATTTTCCCGATACCTACAGTATAATATCCGTTTCTTCGCAGGTGGTGGAACATCGTTTCGGGGATTTCCCCTTCCGGTTTGTCTGACAGTCTTGTTCGACATGCTTCGTTGGAAAGATCTGATTTGTCTTTAGGAAAATGTCCTGTTAGCATGCTGGCACGTGATGCTCCACTTGTCGGGACTTGTACATAGTGTTGAAAAAACAAACTGCCCTGTGAAGCCAGCCGATCGATATTCGGAGTTTTCACAATAGAACCATAAGCACCCAATTCCCTGCGGAGGTCATCCACGCATATAAAAAGAATATTGGGTTTTGTATTATTTATTTTTTGTTGTGCATGACTTTGTAGAGATAAGGTCAGCAGGCAAGCAGATAATAGAGGATAATTATTTTTCATGATGCATAATTTAGACATGAATAAAAATGTATTGTTAATATAGCCAACCGGTTGCCATATACCGGTTGGCTGGAAACTTATTGTTGATCGTCTATGACAGTTAGTGGAGGTATATTTTTCTCATATCCGATATACCCTTTATTTTGATTAATAGTTCCTCCCTGATTGCTGTCGATAGCGTTTGCCGGAATGGGCCAAAGAACGTGGAACGGACTTATCTTGAATACATTTGTTCCCCATAATACGTTACCGGCTTTATAAAATTCATTTTTTGCCATTGTACGATCGTACCAGAAATTCTTTTCGGAGAAGTTATCAGAAGAATAACCATTTAATCCTTTATCTGCCATGATAAAAGCAATTCGGGTTAATTCTGTTTTACGGAATTCTTCTGCAAATAGTTCTCTGGCTCTTTCGTCTAAAATGTATCCTATTGAGACTTGGGAAGCTGTAATGGGATCGGCTTTTGCGCGTACTCTTACTGTGTTGATATCTTCTGCGGCTTTATCTGTCTGATTTAACCAGAAATAAGCTTCAGCTCTTAAAAGATAAGTTTCTGCTAATCTGAATAGATACCAGTCGGAATGTCCTCCGTAGGGTTGATCGGGTCTTTCTTCGTCTTCTACATATACTTTGTAATAAGGGAAGGGATACCAACAGTGGATTGTATCTTTGGGATTTGTATATTGTATCTGTACGGGTTGCCCAAAGTATTTGGAAGACGGATTGTTGTAAATAAACTTATCAACAGAGAACCAATTCACTTGGTTATCGTGCCGTAAATCTTTGTTACAATTATCCCATATTTCATAGTTATAATAGCTGCACGGACGAACATAGCCGACGCCTCTTCCAACTTTTATCACAAATTCATTCCCTTGAGTATCGATAGTACCTCTTTTCCCGTCAGGATCTTTCATGTAGGAAGCATTCCACCAAGAAGGAACATAACGGCGCATTGCCTGAGTTCCACCTTTAATTTCCGCTTCTGGGAACCCGTAGCGTTCTTGTACAACCAGAATACCCTCTTTGTTTGAAGATGAACTTTTATTGTCTTTTTGGTGCAAATCCCAAATCGTATTGTATTTCGGATCGGATGCATCCACTCCAAAGCGGTCGGTCATCAGGGAGTGAATACCGTCATTAATAACTAAAGATGAAGATTCGACTGCCTCGGTAAATTTCCCGTTAGCTAAATATATTTTGGTTAATAAATGGTTCCCGGCCGCTCTCGATACGGCTCCCGGTACTGCGGTTTGAGGTAACCATTTTACAGCCCAGATCAAATCTTCCTCTATTTTTGCCAAAATCGTTTTTCTTGAATGAGTGTAGAAGTCTATTTTGGGAGCAGTGTGCTCGATATTCAAGAAAGGAACGTCTCCATATAGATGTACCAACCTGTAGTACCAGTAAGCCCTGTGGAAATAAGCTTCGGCAATAATTGCATTTTTAATCTCTTCCGTATCAAATTTGCCGTTATCGATACGTGACAGAATCACGTTTGCATTTCGTATCTGGTTATAGCCTCTTGTCCAGATTTCGTGAAAATCGTAGGTTGTGCCGGTTCCGGTCGGCAATACTTGAATATCGAAATTATGAATGGCACTGGCAGCTTTATTGGCACTGATTGCAATATCGGAAGCTATCAGTTCAGATGCTAATCCTCCTCCTTCTCCATAAAAATCGGGACGTAAGTTTTTGCGAAGGTTGACTAATACACCTTCAAATCCGGCTTTATCCGTATATATAGATTCAGGAGTGAAAATAGATAGAGGTTTTATTTCCAGAAAATCATCTCCACAAGAAATAGTTGTAAATAGAGATGCATAAATAATATATTTTATCCAATTCTTCATAATGTGATTATTTATAGTGTTACATCAATTCCGAAAGTGAAGATCCGAGGCATAGGAGTATTTCCTGATTCAGGATCCCATCCGGACCATTTTGTAAATGTTATTAGATTACGTCCACTCAAATATACTTTACAATGTCCTACTTTTAGATTCTTGATAATATTTTCCGGGATATTATAAGCGATGGATAGATCTTGTAGACGAACAAAGCTGCTTTTTTCATAAATACTGTATCCGGGAGTGTTTACTGTATTTAATCTGGTATATTTGTTTGTCGGATTTTCTGGAGTCCAATAGGGGAGTGCGTAATTGTTGCTTCTGTCTTCAACTTCAGACTTGCTGCTTAGCAGATCGTTCTCTCTCCAATGTCCTAAGTCTGCACGAATAAAGCAGGATATCTGGAAGTTTTTGAAAAGGGTAAAGTCATTTCGAAGTCCTAAGCGAAAACGGGGCTTTGTGTAACCCTGGAATACTTTATCTTCCTGTGTGGACACACCGTCTCCATTAGGATCAAATAATTTGACATCACCTGGAGCTTTTCCGAATGACTTGGCTTGTTCTTCTTCTCCAAGTTGATAAATACCTAAAAATTTGTAATTCCATATCCGGTCTATAGACTGTCCGATGAACCATCCGTTGTCGATATCGTCTCCTTCTTTTTGGCCGATTACATTGCCATTTTCATCCAATATGTTAACCATTTCTCCATAAAGATGTTTGATCTTGTTTCTGTTAAAAGAAAAGGTCAATGTTGAATTCCAATTGAAATCTTTATTTTGGATATTATAACTGTTAAGAGTCATTTCAAATCCTTTGTTTTGTAATTCACCCATGTTTGACATGACATTATCATATCCGATAATTGTAGGCAAGCTGCGTTTTAGTAGCAAGTCGTTAGTGATCATGCTGTAATAATCGACTGAACCATTTAAGCGATTGCCTAAAATAGAGAAATCCAAACCAAAATTCAAAGCTTTTGTTTTTTCCCATTTTAGATATTGGTTGGCCAGCGAGCTACTATAAATACCCGAAATTAAAGTATTTTCAGTCAGGTATTTATTCGTTTCGAGTTTTGCCAGGGCATCATAAATCCCGATGTCCCTATTACCGTTTATTCCATATGAAGCTCTGATCTTAAGATTGTCTATCCATTTGACATTAAAGAAAGATTCGTCAGACATATTCCAGGCTAATGCTCCGGATGGGAAAGTCGCGTACGGATTTTCCATTCCAAAAGCCGAATATCCGTCCCTACGTATGGATAGTGTCAGCAAATAGCGATTCATGAGTGTGTAATTCAAGCGTCCCATAATTGCTGTACCGGTCGAGTAGGTATCTTCGTTTTTAATGGTGGGTGATCCTCCGGTTCCTAATTGGTGAAATCCTAAGGCTTCGCTGGGTGTGAAGTTTATGTTCTCGCTGGTATCTTTCCAAGTCTGTTTCTTTTCTGCGTTGTATAAGAATGTTGCATAGAAATCATGAATTCCAAAAGTCTTCTTCCAGGAAATGATATTATCTATTTGCCATTCATAGAGAGAATAGTTGATTCGTTGTCCAAATCCACCTGTTTTGTTTCCGCTTGGGATAGTTGACGGATCATAATAATAGTTTTTTTGCCAATCGTAGCGATTAATAAAAGACACTTTATAACTAAAGCCAAATGGTAGTTTCAAATCTGCATATATGGTAGCAAATAGATTTTGGGTGACATTAAACTTATCTCGCATTTCGTAAAGGAGAAATGGGTTTTGTTCAATTCCGGAATCATCATGAGGATACCATTTTAAATCTCCGTTTTCATCATAAGGTTGTCCTAAGGGACTTTGACGCCTTATATTAGATAATTTGATAGCTTCATAGCTTTCATCTTTATTGCTGAATTGCGCATTGATCCCTACCGTGAGAAATTCAGCGACTTTAGTGTCTGCATTGATACGGGAGCGGATTGTTTTATATTCATCTCCTTTTATATATCCTTGGTTGTCTGTATAGCCTAGTGACCAGTAATATTTAGTTTTTCCGATGCCTCCGGATATATTGACATTGTAATTTTGTCTCAGCCCCGGGCGGGTTGCTTCTCCATACCAGTCATAGGTATTTCCATTCAGATAATTTTGTTGTTCGATATCGCGCAGATTCAAGCGTGTCATCCAAGTCATAAGTGGGTCGGACTGGTATGATGCATCATAATTTTGCCAGGTATTTACGTCGATGCCTTCGGGCAATTGATTAGGGTTATTATAATATCCTTCAGGTTTGTCCGGGTTTATTCTACGTTGGAAGTCTTGTCTGCGTTGAAGGAAGCCATCCAGATCATTAGGGCGGATATTCTTAGTGAAATCGGTCAAGCCCAGTTGGGCGGAGAAATTGATACTCATTTTTTCACCTTTTCCTTGTTTGGTATTGATGATTACGACACCTGCAGCAGAACGGGAACCGTAAACTGCAGCAGAACTGGCATCTTTCAGTACATCGACTGTTTCAATATCAGAGGGGTTAATATCGTTTATGGAGCCGTTAAAAATCACACCGTCCAAAACAACCAGAGGTGAGTTGTTTGCAGAAAGGGAAGCTGGGCCTCTAATTTCCATCTCGTTTGCACCCGAAGCAGATGTCCCGATATTAGAATTAAAACCTGCCACTGTTCCATTCAACATATCCAGTACATTTGTATTTTGCTGTGTTGCATATTTATCTGTTTTTACTTGGGCGATAGCTCCGGTGAGGTCTTTTTTCTTTACAGCTCCGTAACCGATTACAACAACCTCTTCCAGTATTTGCTGATCATCTTTTAAAATTATTTTCAGTACAGATTGTTGGTTGACGGTAATTTCTTGTGTGTTATAACCAATATAAGAGACTTGTAAGATGTCTCCTTCAGTAGCTTCCATACTAAATTTGCCATCGACATCAGTGATAGTGCCATTTGTGGTTCCCTTGATTATGACATTGGCTCCGATGACAGGTTCTCCCTGTGAATCGAGAACGGTTCCGGAAACAGCTTTGATTTGGGCCTTGAATAAGGCAATATGTTTATTAGAAATGCGAAAAGAAATGTTTCTTTTGCTTCGGAATAAGTTTCGTAGGATTTCATTTAAATCCAGATTGGTTTCCTGGATAGAGGTCCTTTCATTTCGGTCAATATCAGAAGTTTTATAAACGAATTTATATCCGGTTTTTTCTTCTATTTCATTGAATATCTCTTCGAATGATGCATTTTGCCTGTTCAGGGAGAGTTTTATAGTCTGTGCGTGTACAAATGAAAGATTCATAAGTAGAAGCAATAAAAAAGTCGTAACACAGATTTTATGTTTAAAAACCTTTTTCGATGAGGTATAATATTCCTTCCAGGTAAAATCTTTATGATTTTGCCTGATAAATAAAATTTTATCCATAATTTTGTGGGTATTAATTTTTTATACTTGACAGGGATATCCCTGTCGGTTGACAATAGAATTGGGAAATGGTCGCAACATTCCCAATTCTTTTTTATATCCGGCGGTGCGGATTAATACGTGTTTCTCATGTACTATCCATATTTATTACATTTTGTGGTTTGACATTGTATTTATTTTAAAAAGATTTCTCCTTTTTGCTTTTCTATCTGATAGCGGGCGGATATTTGCATAATAGACAATATTTCATCTAATGTTTCTTTCCCGGTGAAGTCGGCATTGAATGTCTGTTTGCGCAGATTTTCGCTTTCAATATGTATTTTTACGTGGAAAGCCCTTTGAAGTTCCTGCATGATTTCTTCTAAAGAACTGTCTCTGAATATAAATTTGCCGGTAATCCATGAAGTAATACTTTCTGGACGTATGGTTGAAACTATCAGATTATTATTGGACTTGTAAAAGACAGCCCGTTCACCGGGAGATAATATCCGGTCTGCTATTTGTGACAGGTTCTCTTTTCTATATAAACTGACTTTCCCGGTGAGAAGAGTTACTTCTGTCTTATCCGGTTCTGCGTCTACATTAAAAGTTGTACCCAATACCCGGATTCCGATCCTGTCTGTTTGAACGATAAACGGCTTTTTTTCATCTTTCCGGATTTCAAAGAATGCTTCTCCTTTTATTTCAACCTGGCGGGTATGTTCGCTGAACTCTCTCGGATAACGCAGGCTGGCATTGGCATTTAACCATACGACACTACTGTCCGGTAGTGTTATTTTTGTTTTTGCATCAGGAACGGCCGTTGTTTCATAATAGACAAGTTCGGGTTTGGGGGCTTGTCAATCAAGAGGATACCTGTAACCAACAGAAAGGCAATGGAAGCTGCTATGGATAAATATTTCCATGCCGGATTCCCTTTTCCGGCATAAGAAATAACGACAGGCCATTTTGCTCTGTCTGTTAAACGATTGAATGCCTGCTTTTCATCAAATGGCAAAGACTTGAAATGTATACGCTTTGCCAGTGATTCGAGTTCATTATTGTTTTGTCTATCTTCCATCTTGTTCTGATACTTTGTATAAATAGAGATGACAAGTGAAGTGAAAAACTCCTATTCGAAGTATAAAAAATAATTGAAGGGTGATTGCATTTATTTATTGATTCACTTTTGGCAAGTTTTGAACCTCCTGCAAATAAAGAAAAAGACAATAACCCCCTTTTCGGCCGTTTTTCTATTTCGTCCGAAATCTTGATCGATTTTGGATTGACTCTTTTCATGGTTTCAGTTCCCCCGGCTGACACCGGACGGAATGAGGTGCGCAGCCCGTTCCGAAAAGCGCGCAATTTGATTGCCGAAAACCGGAAACAGCAGCAAATTGATAAACCTTAACTCCTGGAGAATCGCCTGTAGCAAAATAAAACGGACGGCGCTCCAAATATCCCAGGGATTTTTTAGAGCCCTGTCGCCATGACGACCGTCCTCATCGCCCTCGCGACCGTCTTCATAGGGTATGACGACCGTTCTCATGGCGATAAAGTCCCAGGAAAACGAAATAAAGTCCGACTTCATGGCGACAAGGTGTCGGAAAAGAGGAAAAAGCCGGTTTTTCGGGCCGAAAAACTGGGTTGACATTTGTTTAGTTTCGGATGTCTTTCGAGCCCGAAAAAAGCGTTTTTTACAATAAGCCCCCCCGGGAGTTGAAAGTTGAGAGTTAAAGAGGGATCGAATTTAAGAAAAAGTGAAACATACAACCAGAGCTAAGTGTTAGGGATAGCGTTTATTTTAGTAAGTCCCTTCTTGAGTTTAAAATTTTTACTTACATTTACCACCTTAATATATTATTGAAGAAACTATATCTGAGATGGAGGAGAGTATCATATCCCTTTTTAATAAAGCAATCAGAGGAGATGAAACGGCATTCAGACTATTGTTTGAAACTTATTCCCGGCGTTTGTTTCATCTTGCTTATTATTATCTGCACTCTCGTGAATTGGCAGAAGAGGCCGTCTTGGATGTTTTTACGGTTGTCTGGCAGAAGGGGAAAACGCTATCCTATGTGAAAGAACCGGAACGTTATTTGTATATATCCGTGAAAAATCAGGCTCTGCATTATATAAGAAGAGGATATGTACAAGAAAAAGATTCTTATTCTTTATATGAAATAGAGTTGATACCAGATTCTGATTCTCCGGAAAAAAGTTTGTTGGATGAAGAATATCAGATATTGGTTCAGCAGGCCATTGATTCTTTACCTCCGAAATGCAAAGAAGTATTTCGTCTTGTCTTATCAGATAAATTAAAGAACCGGGAAATTGCGGATGTTTTAAGTATTAGTGAAAAGACTGTTAATATTCATATCGCAAAAGCTTATAAACGTATTGCTGAGTATGTAAACCAGCAATATAAGCAGGTAAAAGGCTTTATGCTCCTTTTACTTTAGTCTTCCGGATATAATCAAAAATCTTTTGTGTCTTTAGCAGATATACGGATAATCGTAACAGTCCTTATACCGGAAAGATTCTCTATTGATCCCTTTTAAATTCATCGACAATCTCCAAGAGCTTTGCGCCATAGTTTTCTACGATCTTTTTCCCGATACCGGGTATGCTGAGCAGGTCGCGGCCACTGACCGGTAAAGTGTTGACTACGCCGATCAATGCTTTTTGCTGCAGGATCGTGTAAGGAGGGAGGTCTTTCTCGACGGAAAGTTCATACCGCCATTGTCTCAGGCGGGCATATAGTTCCGGATATTTGATATCTGTCGATATTTCCTGTTTTTCTTGTTTGGAAGACCTTTCAGAGCGTTTGCGGGCAGGTGCTTTTGCCGGTTGTTCGATGCTTGCCTTTGCTTTTGCCGACAGATAGCCCGAGATCGTGAACTCGTCTTTACATCCTTGCAGTGCCGATAGCTTGATGCGGAGGTCTTCGTTCAGTTTGTTGAATGCGTTGGTGACTGTCTTGCGGACTTCCTTATTATCGATTTCCACATTATCGGATGCTTCTTGCAGGGGCGTACAAAGACGGTCTATCTGTTCCAGGAAGTAAGCGACGCCTTTGCGGACCCGTTCCTGGATTCTCTCGTCATGCAGGTAATTGTCGGGATTCTCTGCGATCATCCGTTTTAATTGCTGGATGAAACGTTCGCCGACATCTGTAATTGTCGAGCGAAACACATCGCGGGTGTTGGAATACTGGACACTTAGTTCCGGATATAGCTTTTGCAGATTTCCATATACTGTGAAGGCGGCATATTGCAGGCGTTGCTGAAGATTATTGAAGTCGAACAGCTCGCAGATCAGCTCCGTGAAGTATTGTTGTTGGGCTCTCCGGATCTGGTCTTCGCCCGGCCGGCGGCTGTCAACCGATGAGGTGAACGCCTCTATCCGTCCGTCGCTGATCATGGCGTTGCGGGTGATCTGGCTGCTCAGTACAAGTCCTTCCAGTGTCTTGCAACGGCTCAACGCCACATACACCTGTCCATGCGAAAAGGCGGCCGAAGCGTCGATAATCGCATGTTCGAAAGTCAGCCCCTGGCTTTTGTGAATGGTGATGGCCCAGGCTGTTTTCAGCGGATATTGGCTGAAAGTGCCGGATGTTGTTTCTGTGATTTCCTGTGTCTCCGGGTTGATCGTGTATTTTACGTTGTTCCAGGTTTCCTTCTCAACGATGATTTCGTTTCCTTCTTTGTCAACAACTGTTATCTTGCTCGGATTGATAAAGACGACTTTACCGATCTTGCCATTGTAATAACGCTTCTCCGGGGAAGAGTCGTTTTTGACGAACATGACTTGCGCGCCGCATTTCAGTGTCAGCTTGTCGTCCGTCGGATAAGAGTATTCGGGGAAATCGTTATTGATCTCGGCCGAAAAGGTATAAGCCTGACCGGACAGTTCCGCTAATTTCCGGTTGTTGATCTGCTGCGCCTGGTAGTTGTGAGTCGTCAGCGTGATGTAGCCGGCGCGTTCGTCCGGCTGAAAGTCGGGAATGTATCGTTGGTTCAGCCGGTATAATGTATCATCGTCGAATTTGTTTTCGCGGATATTATTCAGCAGGTTGATGAATGACGTGTCGCTCTGGCGGTAGACATGCGTCAGTTCGATGCAGAAATAATTGCTTTCCGACAGGGCCTTGCTGTCGAAAAAGAAAGTTGACGGATAGTGCTCTTTCAGCAGGTTCCATTCATCATCTTTGGCGACAGGGGCTAACTGTTGCAAATCGCCGATCAGTAACAGTTGGACACCGCCGAAGGGTTTATTATGGTCTTTATACCGGCGCAGGACGTCGCTGATCGCATCCAGCAGGTCGGCACGTACCATGCTGACCTCGTCGATCACAAGCAGGTCCATACTGCGGATGATATTGATCTTATCTTTGCGGAACTGGTTCTTGAAATCCTGTTTGCCTCCCTGGTATTCCGGAGAAGACGGAATGTAGGGACCAAACGGTAGCTGGAAGAAAGAATGGATTGTGACTCCTCCTGCATTGATGGCGGCGACTCCGGTAGGGGCGACGACGATCATTCGTTTGGGAGACACCTCTTTTAGTCTTTTTAGAAATGTAGTTTTGCCCGTTCCGGCTTTACCTGTCAGAAAGAGGTTGGTTCCGGTATTCTGCAGTAAGTTGAAGGCGAGGTCAAATTGTTGGTTTGTTTGCATGGTACTTAGAAATTAATGATACATTGCAAATGTATTAAAGTTTATGGCTTTGGGCAAGAAATTACGTGCAATTTTTGTATTTTATTGCTTTGCGAAGTCGAAAAAACGGCAGATTTCTCCAAACATTACATCGGAGAAGTCTGCCGTTTCGCTATTTCTTAAACTACTAATGCGGCGATGAACTGGATGAAAAGGATCAGGAAGACCATTGCGATCGGATAGACAGTCGCATAAGCGATGCTCGGGGCGGAACTGTCGCTCATCGAATCGGCTGCCGCAAGCCCCGGCGTACTGGTCATTCCTCCGGCAATCGTACCGATCAGGTCCAGAATATGGATTTTAAAGACAAAATGTCCGAACACTACGGCTACAATCATTGGTACCATTGTGATCGCCATACCGATGCCGAACAGTGTCCAACCGCTTTCCTGGAATGTCGACACCAAGTTGACACCGGCGGATGTTCCGACTTCGGCAAGGAACAGCAGCAATCCGATCTGGCGCAGCAACTGGTTGGCCGAACCGGACATAGACCAGATGATCGGTCCCGTTTTGCCGATTGCACTCAGTATGAGGGCTACGATCAGGATACCTCCCGTCAGTCCTGGCGAGAAAGAGAAAGAGTCGGAAAACGATATGTTCAGCTTTCCGAACAAAACGCCGAGTACGATACCGGCCGCAATCGGGAAGAAGTCCGTGTCGGAAAGTCTTTTTTCGTCATTGCCTAAAACCTGTCCCAACTCTTTGAGGTCTTCTTTCTCTCCGGCAACCATCAGTTTGTCGCCGAATTTCAGCAGCAGGTCCGGTTCGGGAGGAAGGTCGATCCCGCTTCGGCGTACACGGGTGACGGTACAGCAGAAGGTGCTTTGCAGGTTGAGGTAGCCGAGGCTTTTGTTGATTACGTTTTTGTTGGTCACCAGCATGGATTGCAGTTCCTGGGTGCTGCCGAAGGGCAAGTCGTTGTTCACCCGTTCTCCGATAAGCAGCGATAGTTGTTCCAAAGACTTGTCGTTTCCGACAGCCTTGATCATATCCCCTTCGTGCAGGATGGTGTCTGCCGTGGGAATACTGATTTTATCGTTGTGCTCCACACGGGAAACGACGGCGCCTGTCATTGTTCGGAGCTGTAAATGTGCCAATGATTTCATGAAAACATGTATATTGGAAACGAGGAATGTGGCTGTATGTAGGGGCGGATATTTCCCTCTCCGCTGTGCCTCGAGCGCTTTGGCCTCGGCGATCAGGTCTTTACGCAGAAGTTTCGGCAGCAGCTTGATGAAAAGAATGACTCCGATTACCCCGAACGGATAAGCGATACCGTAGGCTATGGAGGCGGAAGACGAATGCGTGCTGTCTATCGCGACGGCAAGACCCGGCGTACTGGTCAGTGCACCGGCGATCAGCCCGACCAGGCTCGGCGTGTCGATCCCCATCGCATATTTCAATATCAAGCCCGTGAGGCTGGCGGAGCCGACAATCAGCAAGGTGAGTATAATCAGCGTTTTCCCTTTTGACCGGAACGAGTCGAAGAACCCGGGACCTGCCTGTATGCCGATCGTGAAGATGAACAATACCAAACCGAAGTTACCTAACTCTTTCGGAATGACTACTCCGTAGTGCCCGAAAAGAAGGGCGATAAAGATAACAGCCGATACGTCGAGTGAGAGACCTTTGATCTGTATTCTGCCTAACATGAACCCTAAGGCGATAATCAGGAACAAGGCAAAATAAGACGATTGAAGCAATGTTTCAAACATGTCAAATAGTTTTGTTGTGAAGATTTATGTTTGCAAAATTACACTTTTCTCTTCTTATGGGCAATCTCCTGGTGAGATTTCTGTTACCTTTGTATCCGAAATTAAACAGTAGCAGGAAATTCCGACGTGAACAGATACTTTATTTATTTAGGTTATAACGGCAAGAAGTTTTGTGGCTGGCAGGTGCAGCCGAATGGTGTGACGGTGCAGCAATGTATAGAGGAGGCGTTGGCAACCATCTTGCGCCAGCCGGTCCCGATAGTGGGAGCCGGACGGACGGATGCCGGTGTGCATGCCCGCCTCATGGTGGCTCATTTCGATTGGGCGGAGCCGATTGCCGACCTGGCTTTTCTTGCGGAAAAGCTGAACCGCCTTCTTCCCAAAGATATTGCGGTCTACCGGATCGTACCGGTGTGTCCGGATGCGCATGCCCGTTTCGATGCCACTTCGCGTACTTACAAATATTATATTACGACACAGAAAGATCCGTTCAACTATGAGCTGGTCTATAAGATGTCCGGCAAACTGGATTTCGAGGCGATGAATCGTGCCTGTCAGGTTTTGTTCGACTATATAGATTTCACCAGTTTCAGCAAACTGCATACGGACGTGAAAACAAATAACTGCCGTATCTATAAAGCCGGATGGGAGAAAGAAGGCGACGTTTGGGTTTTCACCATACAGGCCGACCGTTTCCTGCGTAATATGGTGCGTGCCATTGTCGGTACTCTGCTGGAAGTCGGCCGGGGCAAGCTCTCTATAGAAGGTTTCCGCCAGGTAATCGAAGCCAAAGACCGCGGTCGCGCTGGCACCTCCGCTCCCGGCCATGCCTTGTATTTGGTCGACGTCACCTATCCCGAAACCGTTTTTATATAATTTTCAATTGTCAATTCTCAATTTTCAATTATTATGTGGCTCGCATTAGCCTTCATGTCCGCCTTCCTTTTAGGTTGTTATGAAGTAAATAAAAAGATATCATTGGACGGGAATGCTGTTATTCCGGTCCTGTTCTTCAATACGTTGATAAGCAGTCTTATTTTCGTACCTTTTATTATCCTGTCTTTTTGTACGGATGTGCTCGACGGGACGATGCTCTACGTGCCGCGTGTCCCGTTCGAGACGCATGTGGCTGTGTTCATAAAGGCTGTGATTGTCCTGTCATCCTGGATATTCGGTTATTTTGCCTTGAAGCATCTGCCTCTGACTATCACCGGACCGATTAAGGCGACACAACCGGTCGTGACATTGGTGGGGGCCATGCTTATCTTCGGCGAGCGGCTGAACCTGTACCAGTGGATCGGGGTGATTCTTTCCATCGCTTCTTTCTACCTCCTTTCTTCGTCGGGGAAAAAAGAGGGAATTCGTTTTACGCATAATAAATGGATATTTTTTACCATATTGTCCATCCTTACCGGGGCGGCAAGCGGTTTGTATGACAAACACCTGATGGGCAGCTTGGATGTGATGACAGTACAGGTCTGGTTTAATGTCTATCAATGCCTGATGATGCTTCCGATCCTGTTGTTTCTTTGGTATCCGCGCCGGAAAAACACGACGCCGTTTGTCTGGCACTGGAACATCATCTTTATTTCTGTCTTTTTGTGTATAGCGGACTGGATTTATTTTTATGCATTGACTTTCCCCGGTTCGATGATCTCGATCGTTTCGATGGTACGCCGCAGCAATGTCCTCGTAACCTTTATAGCCGGTGCTTTATTCTTCCACGAGAAGAACCTCAAAAGCAAAGCGATCGACCTGTTTTTAGTATTATTAGGAATGATATTCCTGTATCTCGGTACGCGCTAAAACTATTCTGTGTATTTTTGTGGACAATAAAGTGAAGAATAATGAAACGATTTTTACTGACTATATTGCTTTGTGTGTTTGTGTGGGGGATGAAGGCGCAACAGATGGATGCTATTTTTGTTGTTATGCCGGACCAGTATGTTCCCCAGTTGGAGAATGCCTGGCGTAAGGATTTGATTGATTTGTATAACACAGGGAAAGAGGCGAAGTTGAAAAATACGATGAACGGCTTTTCAACGCTGAAGAAGCTGACGGATGACTATTTGTTGTTGCAGGTGACGGATCGCAGTACGGTAGAAATGAAGTTGCTTCCGTTGGTCAACGATACTTATGTTGTTTGTATGATAACAACCGTTTATGGTCCGGTTCCCGACAGCCAGATCGAGTTTTTTACGACAGACTGGAAGCCGCTGGAAGCCGCAGACCTGTACACTCCCGTACCGGCAGAATGGTTTATTAAAGACGATGCGGATAAAAACAGCATCTCTTTTACAGAAGCGACAACCCGCCTGGATATGGATTTGAGAAAGTATTCACTTAGCCCTGACAACCAAACGTTGACTGTCGAATATACGACTCCTCAATATTTGTCGCAGGCAGAACGCAAGCGGGTTGAACCTTTCCTGAAAAATACACCTAAAGTATATACATGGGAGAAATTCCATTTCAAATAAAAGGTCCGTTCATTTAATGACGATCTGTGCCTCGGAATCGAATACGACGTGTATTTCGTTGTTATCTTGTTTCAGTTCGAAATCATAGAACAGCCCGTCAGGCTTTTCGATCACCGTAATATCATCTATCCTGTATCCGCTGTAGGCAGAACTCAACAGTGCATCCATAATGGCAACAGGCACATCCCGGCTGCCGATTTCCCATTTTGTCGATATCCATTGGTCTTTTGTGTCGAACCAAATTTCCTTATGTATATTCTTTTCCCGGATATCGACTTCCGTCCCGTCGTGCTCTTTCTCTGTATTTAGGATTGTGGCGGTCGGATATTTGTGCTTCAGAAAATTCAGAATGGAAGTTGAGATGTTTTCAGTTGATACTTTTTGCCGGCTGTTATTGCATGAGGCGAACAAGATGAGGCTGCACAGGCACAAGAGTAATACGGATAATTTAGTTTTCATGACTTGTTGTTTTTTATAATTATTGTTCATTGCGGGTCTTTGTCAGAAGACTCTGTCTCGGTAGAAACAATTCTTTTGCCGGTAAGGTTTGTCCTATAGAATAAAAAGCATCCCGCAAAGGGGGAACGGATGCCGGGATGCTAAAATATGGATTTTATATATAGATTCTATTTGCCAAAGGAAATGTTTCCGTCTTTGTCGATGATTACTTCCAGATCTTTGTCGCCGATTTCTATTTCAACCTCGAAATACATGCCTTTTGTTACATGGTCGACAACGGTTACTTCCGTATTACGGATAATTTCCGGTTTTGTCAGGTCGATACCGGCTTGTCCGGCCATTGCAACCAATTTAGCCAGGATTGCAGGGTTCAGCGTATTCATGATTTCCATCGCTTCCGGCAAGGTCGTTTCAAATTCGGTACTGATCCAATTGCCTTTGGCATCCAGTTTGACTTCTTTGTGAATGCCGTCGTCCAGAATGTCTATTTCTGTTTCGTTGTCATCGTCGTCCGCGTCGATTTCTAAGATCACGACACTCTTGCTATTCGGGAACAGTTCGGCGATTTTCTTTTTGATCTCGTCAGATACGATAACAGGCAGGATTTCATCATCGTCGTCAGTATCCAAAACATTTTTCAGCAGGACACCGTCAGGAGAGAAGGAGAGTTCTCTTTCTTCTTTTCCTTTTTCAATTTCGATGATATAAATAAGTCCCATATCGAGACGACTCACAACGTCTACATCATCGTCCGCTTTCCAGTCTGCATACATTTTTTTTCTGGTAAGCATCGAATGCTGTTTTTACGGCTTCCGGCAGGTTGGCAAACGGAATATCCTGGTTAACCTGTTTTTCAGAGCCATTGTCATCATACCAGGCAGAAGTGGTATAGCTATTGCCTGCCTTTGTAATAGCGCCTGTCTGGAAGCGGGCAACGTTATAATTGTTCTTCTTTTCCCATTTTACATCTTTAATGTCTCCATATTTGTTTTCAAAAGCTTTCAAGACAGCTTCGGGAACATCCGACGGAATGACTTTATCGTCATCGTCGTCACTACAAGCAGTAAACACCAAGGCACAACAAGCGAATGCCAGAATCAAATTTTTTAGTTTCATAATTACTTAATTTAATTACATATACTGTTAGAAATTATCTTTTGCCGGGTTTCCGTAACAATCGAATGCCAGTTCGGTTTCGTCGTTCAGTTTGATC
Source organism: Parabacteroides sp. AF48-14 (assembly GCF_003477465.1). Taxonomy (NCBI): domain Bacteria; kingdom Pseudomonadati; phylum Bacteroidota; class Bacteroidia; order Bacteroidales; family Tannerellaceae; genus Parabacteroides; species Parabacteroides sp. AF48-14. The sequence continues at coordinate 170,830 of NZ_QUDI01000003.1, read as the reverse complement.
CGGTATCTGTTCTCTTCTTTAGTTGCAATAACGATCCGGGTGGCCGGATAGAAATCTTCCAGATATTTTATCAGGTGATCGGGAAATATCTTTTCCGGGATAGTCCCGGGCTTCCCTTTTATTTGTATCCATTTTCCGTTGGATTGCCTGAAATGGATATCGATGCCGTTTGTCAGGATCACATGATAACATTTGGACTGAAAAAAGCCGTTCTCCAACTCGATGTGAGCTATTTCTGTTTCCGGGAAATGCTTTAGTATAAACATCCGGCAGGCAGAAGGGAACTTTTTCTGGCTTTCGAGAGTGGATGGTCCGTTCGCAAGCGCGTTTTGTGCTATTATCGCGAACAGCAAAATCAGTATCCACTCTGTATTTTTTCTCATTCTTCCGTTATTTACGTGACAAAGGAATGAAACGATTTGGGAAAGATTTGGGAATCCTGGCTATTTGAATGTTAATTTGAACTCATGAAGTTGTTTGTCATGGTTATACTCTACTTGTATTTCATACAGCGCTGCGATCGATTTGACAATGGCAAGCCCCAGTCCGGTAGACTCTTTGTGCCGGCTTTGCCGTTCGTAGCGGTCGAACAGGGTGGAGGCATTCAGCCGGGGCGCATTGCTGCTATTGGCAACTGTCAGGGTATGGGCGGTTATTGTAATCTGGATAATGCCGTCCTGGCAGTTATGGATGTATGCGTTCTTTATCAGGTTTGTGAGCAGGGTGGAGGCAAGCGATTCGTTCATGGTCGTGAATAGCTGTGCCGAGTTTTTAACAGTGACTGTTATATGCTTGTGTTCGTACATTTCGTCGAGGTTTTCCTGTATCCCGGAGACCAGCTTGTTCATCTCTATACGTGATGTTTCCGGGAACTGCCGGTTCTCGATGCGAGACAGGAGTAGGAGTGATTTGTTCATTTTGACAATCCCGGAAAGGGTTTGATGCAGGCTGGCTATATCAGACAGTTGCCGCTCGGTGCAATCCGGATTTTCACTCATCAGCTCCAGTTTGTTAATGCAGATCGCAAGCGGCGTTTGAAGCTCGTGGGCGGCATTCTCGACAAATTGTTTCTGCATATTATATAGCTTGGTGTTCCGGCGGACCACGTCTTCGATCGCTTCGTTCAGGATGTGAAATTCTTCAATCTTTGTTTCGTTCCGCAGCGGGATGTTGGTTTTTCCAAGCCTGTATTTCTTCAACCAGTCGAACAGTACATATAGAGGATGCAGGCTTTTCCTGAACACAAGATGTATGACCAGCAAGATACAGAACACTAATGAAAAATAGAGGATGGCGAGCCCTATAACCGTTGCTCTTACCATATCTTCTTTTTCGAGAATGGAGGTGATGATTGTCAGTTCGTAGTATTTATCGTCGGATGTGCGAAAGCAAGTCCTCAATCCGCGTACCGGGATGGAGATCATTTCGAGGGGAACAACCCGCGTGGAATCGAAGAATACGTCCTTTGACAGGTCTGCCTCTGCCGGAGGAATTTCATGTATATAATATTGTGTCAATATATCCACATGGTCTGTCAATAATGTGCTGTCAGCCAATGCTGCTTTGATGATCAGCATTTTGTGGTTTGTCAGGCTTTCATCCGTTTCCTCGTTTATTTCCCGGATAATGGTTATGTAGAACGCACATGCCCATGCCGACAGGATCAGTAGCAGGGGAACAGACAGGTTGCGCAGTGTATATTGGCGTAGTCTCATCTCTCTTCGTATATCATTTTGTAGCCGAAACCATATACCGCTTTGATTTCAGGCAAGGCTCCGGCCGCTTTTAATTTTTTCCGGAGATTCTTGACCTGGCTGTAGATGAAATCGAAATTATCCGCCTGGTCTATATAATCTCCCCATACGGATTCGGCTAAAGCCGTTTTGCTGATAAGCCGGTCTGGGTTGGTTACGAAATAATAGAGCAAGTCGAATTCTTTCCGGTTCAATATGAGTTGGTTGCCATCTATATAGATAGCGTGACGGTCGGGATACATGGTGATATTTGCAATCGTGATGTCCATTTCCCCATCTTGTTGTTTTCGGCGTAAGACACATTTGATCCGCGCGTTCAGTTCGGCCAGATGGAAAGGTTTGGTCAGGTAATCGTCTGCACCGAGATCCAGCCCTTTCACCTTGTCTTCAAGTGAGTCTTTGGCGGAAACGATAATGACGCTGTCCTTCTTTTTCATCTTCTTCAGCTCTTCCAGCAATAACAGGCCGTTTCCTCCGGGCAGCATGATGTCTAACACGATACAATCGTAGTCGTAATCGTTGATTTTGAGTAAAGCTTCCCGATAGTCGGCTGCACTTTCCACTACATAGCGTTCTTTCTCGAGAGAACAGACCATGATGTCGCGTAATGAGTTTTCATCTTCAACAATTAGTATTTTCATATCCTCGTAGCTTTGAAAAACAAAGATACTGAAATATTCTGGCAAAATTCTGGAATCAAAGAATTTCAGAAAAACATGAAAAATTGCCGCTTATCCTTAAAATTGACAGTTTGTCTGATAGAAGGGCGTTTTTTATTTGTCAGTTTCAACAAAAAACAGTTTCTTTAAGATATTTTTAAGAGAGGTTAAATGGAGAGGAAAGATGTGCTAAAACTATATTTGGTCGGATTAGTCATATTCTGGGGGTTGGGCAGTTGTTCTTATAAACAGTCCGGAGAGTTTGACAGAGAAATGCTTATGACAGATTCATTGTTGGCTCTTTATCAGGATTCGATGACTGAATCTCCGCAGAGAGTAATCGAAGTTTTTTCTGAAAACCGGTCGCTTTTGAAGGATAGCTTGTGCATCTGTATGCTATTATCTCACGAATCCAAATGTTATTATTATCAGAACCGGATGGAGGATGCTTTGCGGACAAATGAAGAGGTGATTCGCTTTTGTCGTGAAAGGCAACCTTCGGACAGCTATTTGTCCTTGCTGGCAGAAGCCTATAATAACCGGGGAGTCTATTGGCAGGAACAGAGTGAGCGCGATTCGGCTATTACTGTTCTAAAATCGGCGGTCGAAATTTTGCATATGACAAAAAAGAGAAGCGTGTTACCATCCGTTTATATGAATTTAGCCGATTCATATTTGCAGAACGGGGATTATTCATGGTGCGGTTTTTATTACCGGAAGGCTCTTTTTGTTGCAGATTCGTTAGGGACGGGAGCGCGGGATCATTTTGCCATTTATTCCGGTCTGGCCAAGTTATATGTGGAACTGGAAAACTTTCCCGAAGCGGATGAGTATTTTACAAAGGCGGAGCAAATGGATAGCCTGTGTACCCCTTATGAACGTTATTTCTTTTCCAACACCCGGGGAAATTACTACTATAATACAAAGGAATATGGGAAGGCCCTCGATTGGTTCCGCAAAGCGGACCGGATTACAAATGCTTTTCCCCAGCCGCTCTATAAAGCGATTGTCCGGGGGAATATGGGTGAAATATTTATCCTGGACAAACAGCCGGATTCGGCCCATATCTATCTGGATGACGCTCGCCGACTGTTCGGAAAAGCTTATGAACATCCTTCTTTTCGCTATTATATGGATGGCTTGTATGCTTCCTTAGCTTTGTTGGAGAATGATCTTCCCCAGGCGGAGCAACTGCTTTCGCGTACTTATGACCTGAAGCTGGTCAACCCGCTTTACATATATTATAATAACCGCCGGATGCAGGAATTGTATGATAAGAAAAAGGATTACCGCAGAGCTTATGAATTTAAGACGAAGGCCGATATGTTTAATGACTCGCTGCGGAATGTGAAGGTGAGAAACAGTTTAGCGGAGATCGATTTCCGGTACAGGCAGGATACGACTTTGCTGAAAAAGGATATTCAGCTTATGGGTGTCCAAAATGAGGTGAGTCACTGGAAAACTGTTGCTCTTTATTGTGGCTTGTTATTACTATTGTTTTTGTCAGCCTCTTTTTGCTGGATTTTGTATAAGCGAAGAAAAGAAGAAAAATTGTATTGGAAGCAGATGGCTACTGTGAATCGTCTGCGTATGGCTGTAGTCCGGAACCGTATTTCTCCCCATTTCATATTTAATGCATTAAATATCATATTGCCGACTTTCCGGCAATATGAGGGGGTTGGACAAACCTATCCGCTTGCTGATAAAGGTTTTGCGTGGGAACTTGATCTTTTCCGAACAAATAGCTGTCCCCTTGAAAGACGAAATACAATTGGTTCAGGAATATTTGCAACTCCGTATGTTAGGTGATCCCGGACGAATCCGGATTATTTGGGATTTGCCTTCCGAAATACCGGAGACCTGGTTGATTCCTTCCATGTCTATCCAAATCCCGGTGGAAAATGCCGTGAAATATGCTTTTGACCCGGAAGATGCAGATGCCTGTATACGGATACAAGTCACCGAGAAACAACAATGTCTTTATATCGATATAGAAGATAACGGCATTGGTTTTTCCAATGACGGGCATTTGCAGAAAGAGGAGCAGAGTACAGGATATGGTTTGAAGATTTTGAACCAGACCATTGATATTCTGAACAGGCGGAATAAGAATAAAATGAACTTTATTATACAAGACCGTTGCCGGCTTGAACCGGGTGGCCACGGTACTTTAGTCTCTTTTGTAGTCCCGTTTGATTATACGTTTGAATTATGAGTGAAGAAATTACAGTAGTTATTGTCGATGACGAAATAGCTTCTATACGCAATTTGAGTAATGATTTGTCTGCTTATTCCGATATCCGCATCCTGGAAACGACAACATCAGTCGAGAAGGCGCGCAAGATTATCATTCGCCAGCAGCCCGACCTGCTTTTCCTGGATGTGGAAATGCCGAAGATGTCCGGCTTCGACCTTTGGCAAAGCATTCGTGCCGATGTGCATGCCGATATGCGAGTGATCTTTTACACGGCATACGATAAATATGTCTTGGACGCTTTGCGGGCGTCTGCTTTCGATTATCTGTTGAAACCTTATCTGCCGGAAGAACTGGATGCTGTCATCGAACGTTTCCGGTGTGTCTTTTACCGGAGTAAAGTCAATATGGAACAGTCTATGCGCCGTTTGCTGGCGGACGATTGTAAATTTGCGATCCAGACGGTAACAGGCTTGCTGTTCCTGAAACGCGAGGATGTTCTGATGTTCCGTTTTTCCGATACTTATCGCTGTTGGCAGCTTTACCTTGCCAACCGGACTGACTATAAACTTCGTATGAATATTTCCGCCCGCGATTTACTGAATATGAGTGTCTCGTTTGTCCAGATCAGCCAGAATTGTATTGTCAATATGGACTATCTGTGTTCCATCGAAAATAAAACGCTCGAATGCCGTCTCTATCCGCCTTTCAACGACATCGAGCTGGTCGCTTCGCGCCGCTATTATGGGAGGGTGAAGGAGTTGCTGGAGATTATATAGTAGATCGGGGAAATTACAATAACCCCCTTTTTAGCCATTTTTCTATTTCGTCCGAAATCTTGATCGATTTTGGATTGACTCTTTTTGCTGTTTTGGCCTTTATGGCTGACAACAGGGAAAATGAGGTGCCGAGCCCATTCCAAAAAGCGTGCAATTTGATTATCGAAAGATGAAAATGCTGTCAAAGTGATAAACCTTAACTCCCGGAGAATCGCCTGTAGCAAAATAAAACGGACGGCGTCTCAAATATCCCAAGGAAATTTAGGGGCTTTTTTGCCCTAAAAACGGTCGTTTGTCAAAAGAGGACGGTCGTAATCGCCACGACGACCGTGCTAATGTGTAGTGCACTCGGCACCTCGCGAAGATTAGGACGGTCGTAATGGCAAAGAGGACGGTCGTAACGGCAAAAAACTCCCGAAAAAAGGGAAAAAGCCCCTTTTTGACGCCCGAAAAGTGGGTTAACATTTGTTTGCTTTCAGATATCTTTCGAGTCTGTAAAAAACGTTTTTTACAATAACCCTGAATCATAGACGATATTTTCCTGTCACTTCTATAGCTAAAATTCTTTTTATTTTGTCTGCTGTTTTTTACCGCTTAACGGTAAATTCGATAAGTTGTCCGACCATGGGGATTTTACCCGTTGCCGGGATGTTTGTGTTTTTTTACATTTGAAAACCATATAGAGGTTTGCTTAAAAACAGAGGAAAGGGTAAGACAAGCAAAAGTGGGGTGGCAAACGAATAATAAAATATAGAAGTATGGAAAAATCTTTACACAGATTATTGAAGATCGTATTTATCACGGTTATAGTGAATACCCAATTTGTGGTTGGGCAATCGGTCGACGATTTACAGAACAGATTGGATAATCCGGTACAAACCCGGGCCGGGGAGGTGGAAACTGTCGATTTGTCTAAGTACGAGGCACTGGAAAGAGAACGTCCTTTATATGTTCGGAATGGTAAAAGTTATAAGTTTATTAATGGAACACTGAAAAGAACTTTAGCTTTGACAGACAGTGCGCTGCTGGTTATTTCGGCTGGTAGTCTCGTTGAATTAGGGGATGGAGCCGTTCTCTCCGGAGGAACATGGCAGAGCGGACATGAATTGGTTTTATTGGAAACAGGCAGCCTTAAACTATCTTCAGGTGAAATAAAAGATTGTGGCAATCCTGCTTCTACGATATACGATAATGCTGTCCTTGTAAAGACTCAAAACAGTTCTTTTGAAATGACCGACGGTAAGATTACCGATACAAGAGGAGTTGAAAATTTGGGAGGGGCTATGACTTTTACAGATGGTAGTATCAAAACCGGATTTATAACCTCTAATTCAGATTTCCTTTTAAGCGGTACTGTTTCCGTTCCCAGTATTGTATTGCAAAAGGGAGCAAAGATCCGGATTACGTCTGCACTGGAGATTCCAATTAAAATCTGGCCTTCTTCTTTGTCTGAACTGAAGTTATCGGCTATACCGGATGACCAATTCGAAGGCATTATTGTCGCTACGGGGGATAACTACACGCTTACGGAAAATGATCTTAAAATGTTGAGTTCTTCCAGATTTACTTCTTCCGAATGGAAATTTGTTCTGGAAAACAACTCTGTCGTCATACGCAGCGCGAAAGGCATTGTTGATGCCGTGACCTTGCAAGCCTATCTGAATAATGCGCCGTATGGGACGAAAGAACAGCCTGTCCGGGTCGAGATTCCGGCTGAAGGAATCGAGCTGGATCGTCCTGTTATGGTTCCGGCAGGTAAGCATTTTCTTATTACGGGAGGTAGTATCACCGTGAATGATTTACAAAATGGAGATTTTGCTTTTAATGTACAGGATAATGCTTCTCTGACGTTTGATAATATCGTTTTGGATGGCGGAAATTATAAAGGGCAAACTTATTTCATGGTACGTGGAACACTTCAGATTAACAATACGGTCACTTTCCGCAATACTTCCGGCTACAAGTCTTTCTATTATATATTTGATACCGGTTTAGCCAATGTATATGGAGGAGATATAAGTGGCGTCGAACGTGGTGTCGATAACTCCGGTTCTTTTAACTTTTATGGAGGCTCATTTGCTACATGTACGTATGGTGTCTATAATTATGCCGGCGGACATTTGGTTATAACGGATGGAGTTATCAATGAAAGCTGCACGCATAGCATCTACTCGTATGCCGATTTCCGGACAAAGGGAAATTGCGGGATGAACAATATCTCGATCGCAAAAGATTGTTGTATTTATATGACTTCTGAAATGAATAATGGCTGGGTCGTTAGTTTTATCAATGATGATTTTACTACGGATACTCCGATTATTGCAGGTGAAGGATATATATTGAAAGAAACTGATGTAAATAAAGTGCGGTTTATTGTGCCGCAAGGTTATGAAAGCTACTTGAGTCCAGCGAGTGGTTGCATCCAGATTCGGATGACCGGTGAGGCCGCAGTCCGTACGGAGAAAGAGCTTAAACTGGCAATTGAAAATGCGACTGGTACATGCGGTGGTGAACCTACTGTCATAAAGATTGAAGGTGAAGTATTGATCTCAACGATTTATATTCATGATAAGTCCGTGAAACTTACTGGCGGAACGTTGAAGCGGGCTTCCGGATATACGGATGCTTCATTTTTGTTGAGCAATGCTTGTTTGACATTGGAAGATGTGGTTGTCGATGGGAATAAAACGACGTTTACAAATGATCAAAGTGTAATTTGGTCGGCATTTGATTTAAGTAAGCAAGCAAAATTGACAATCAATAAAGGAACGGAGATAAAAAACTACCGGGTGCGTGGAACCCATGCCGGATTGATCTGGATTGCCGATAACTCAGCTTGTACCTTGGTGATGAATGGCGGAACTATCCGTGATAATGATCTTCCTGATGCAGAATTGATAACGGACTGTACGAATAAGTATCTCTCTTTTGAAATGACGGGAGGATCGATTGAGGAGAACACTACCGGATACGGTATTGCCTGCGTGAAATCTTTTACCATGTCTGGTGGAATTATAGAAAACAACGTCTTTAAATATCCCTATAATGTAAAAATGCAGACCGGTCTGATAAAATCTGGCGGTATTATTAAGGATAATCAAGGCGGATTGCTGGTTAATTTGGACCTGAAAATAGAAGGGGATGGAACGAACGTTATGGATTCTGTTGTACTTTATGATCCAGCAGCACGTATCAGCCGGAATGGGAAACAAAAGTCGGAACTTGTCTTGAATCATTATGCTTATAATGCAGGGAAACTAACTGCCGGAACGGTTGTCGTTGCCGGATGTGATGGCTATCAGTTGACGGAGGATGATCTGAATAAGTATATGTATAAGAATAGCGATTGGAAACTTGAATTGTCCGGTAATACGATTGTCTTGAAAGAAAGCGAAGCTCACTCTTTTGAAAGCGGAGACGATTTGCAGGATTTCCTGGATGGCTTGGGACAGAGTGGCAATGTCGGTACGGAAAAAGATCCGATTGATATTGTATTTGCCAGTGCTCCGATTCGTTTTTCGCATCCGTTATGTGTACCCGAAGGGGCGCATCTTCTCTTTTCGGGCGCATCGTTTATTCGGGAGGAAACTTCGTTGAAGGATATGCCCGCATCCGAAGCGATGTTAGAGATTCCTTCAAGTGCTTCTTTATCACTTGTTAATACGACAATAGACGGAGTGCAGAAAGAGGTCGGGGAAGCGCTTGTTTCTGTAAGCGGGCAATTGAAGGTTGGAAGTGGCTGCGTGATTAAAGGTGGTTCCAATAAAAACGGAGCTTTGGGAGCGGCCATACATGTGGCGTCTACCGGTGTCCTGACAATGACAGGCGGAACAATTTCAGACAATGTTGGGAAGCAGGGAAGTGCTGTGTTTAATGAGGGAAACTTTGTTTTGGCGGGTGGCAGTATTTCCAATAACACGAGTGAGATTGGTAATGTTGTCAATAATGAGAATAGTACGTTTATGATGACGGGAGGAACGATTCATAATAATAAGGTAACACAAGGATGTGGAGGAGTTTTTATTGGAGAAAACTGTCTGGCAACCTTTACCGGAGGTGAAATTAGCGCAAATGCTCATAGCGATGTCTATTCCTGGTCGGATGTGAAGTTCAGTGGAAATACGAAAGTTGCCGGTTTGTATATGTCTGTTGCGCCAGCCAAGCTACTTGTTTCTTCTGCTTTGCAGTATAATCTGAAGTTAGCTTCTGTAGCAGAAACGGTTGTCCCCGGTATTGTTGTCGCACAGGGAACGGGTGGCTATAAATTGACGGCTCAGGATTTGGCGAAGATAAGTTGCCCGGATGAAAAATGGGTGTATGCGCTGAAAGAGGGGAATGTCGTTCTTGTAGATAAAGGTTCAACCGCAATAGAGGAAGTTGCAATGCATCGGAAAGTCTATATGGAGAATGGACATCTGATTTTAACCGGACAGAGAATCGGTGAGCCGTATTTTATTTATGCAGTCAGTGGAAAACTGGTTCATGCCGGAAAGATTACAAGCGATTGTGATTCTTATTATCTGACAGAAACAGGTCTCTTTATTGTCAAGTGCGGCAGGAATACGTTCAAGGTGGTGAATCTTAGTCGATAATAAATTAGGGTGTAGTAAATCGTATGAAAAAATATTGGATAACAAAGATAAAGTGGAGCCTTGTTCTGATTTGGGTAATTTCTGCTTTGGGCTATGCACAAACAGACGGCTCCGGTCTGGCTGCCAAAGCGAATGAAGCTAAGAGATGGGGCTTTGAAAACAAGGGGGAGAAAAGCGGTTGGTGGCAGAAGGCGGCTACGCTTTCCAATAACGGGATTTTGGGGACTGGCATTTCGTTTGGAAACCAGTTGGATGACATTCTGCATGTCGGTTATGAGACGGAATGGGCGATTCCTGCCCAATATGAAAAAGTAGCCAAACGGTTTGAGGAGAATCTGGCAGGCGTGCAGTTGAATGGGCGGGTCGGCTTTGTCGACCGGTATAACCGTTTTATCATCGAACCACAGTTTGAACCGGTTGACAAACTAACAGGATTCAGCCGGGGATTGGCGGCGGTCAAGAAAGACGGGATGTTTGGTTTCATCGATAAATCAGGGAATTTTGTGATCCCGCCTAAATTTGAGTGGGCGGAGAACTTTGAGGAGAATGATTTGGCTGCTGTTAAGATGGACGGCAAGATAGGGGCGATCGACTTGAAAGGAGAAATTGTCGTTCCTTGCAAGTATAAACTGAAGGAGATGATGACGAAACTTCCGACTTCAAACAAGCTTTATAAAGAAACGGCAAAAAAAGTGGAGGCAGATCGGGGGAATGGATTATATGATGAGCTGTTAGCTAAAATAGAAGAGGCGGGGAAAGCTGCTGATATGTTGGTTATGGATAGCCTTTACCGCACTCCGGTTCCGGCCGATTCGCTTTGGTCCGTACCTATGCGCTATGAAGAGATCGCACGCGTGGGCGATGGCTTCGCTCTGGTTGCGCAAGACGACAAATGGGGGGCGGTCGACCATTATGGGCGGCTGGTGATTCCTTGCCAGTTCGATATGATCGAATATATGCCTGAGGGGGAAGTGTTTGCGGTCTATAAGGACGAAGAGGTCGGGCTGTATAGTTGGACGGGTGCTTTGGTTGTTCCGCCGAGTTATGACCGGATCGAACCTTTTGTAGCCGGAACATCGGTCGGTTGGATTAACTTTGAACACGGACAGATCGGTGCGGATGGTTTGGTGATGGACGATTTGCTGGACAGGGCGTTTGCGAAAGCTGTCGTGTACGATGAAGCCGGAATGTCTGCGGAGGCGCGTGTACAATATAAGAAAATACTGTGTATCGATCCGACTTATGCAATGGTTCATAATAATCTTGGAATAATGGACATTGAAAAAGAAAACTATAAAGAAGGTATGAACCGCCTGAAAATCGCCAATAAACTGGACCCGGAAAACAAAGAGATAGAAGCAAATCTGAAACAAGCCAAGAAAGACCGGCGCGAACGGCGATGGAACCGGGTGGAACAAGGATTCATGACCGCAGCAAACATTATCGGAGTTGCAGCCGGAACGGCATTGGCGGTTGATGGCGTGAAGAACGGCGGGGGCGATGTCGCCTCGATCGGACAGGCGGTTAGTAGTCTGGCAGAAGGCGATGTTGCGGGATATGTGTCGGCAACAAGTAATATGTCGTTGGCAGCCCATGCCGGTGATGGTGGCAATTACGGTGGCGGCGGTGGTTCCGGTGGCGGTGGTGGAAATAACTGTGCCTTCTACCGTTCCGAGATAAAACGACTTTCATCTCGTCTGGCGAACGGGACTAAAGCAAATGCCGGACGAAAAGGAAGTGCGGCAGGAAAGAATGCAGCCCATTCGATTTCTCCGGATCTGGCAGATGGAGCAACCGCCGGTGATTACCGGGTAATCCATAGCTCGGATCGCTTAAACAATACATACGCGAAATCATTGGAGCAGATGCAGAGGAAGGCGCGACAAGCCGGATGCACATTCTAAGAAGTAAGAAAGGCTGGAAATTTTTTCCGGCCTTTTTTAATTTTTTTCCATTCCTCATGTTATGTTTTCGTTTCTTTGTCGTCATAATAACAGAAATGGAACTCGAAACATTTAAAATAACCGTATTGCCGCTTCGGGAGAAGTTGTTCAATATTTCCAGGCGGATGATGGAAGACAGGTCTGATGCAGAGGATATTGTGCAGGAGACTTTTCTCAAGTTGTGGCAGATACGCGAGAAGCTGGACAGTTATAACAGTGTCGAGGCATTGGCGATACAGGTTGCCAAAAATCTGGCATTAGATAAATTGAAACAGCACCGGCCCGAAGGGACGGATATAACGCAGCTCTCGCTCGATTCGGGTAGCCGGAATCCGGCGGAAGAACTGGAACAGCAAGACACCGTTGCCCGCATCCGCTGGCTGATAGGCAAACTGCCCTCGCTCCAGCAGACCATTATCCGGATGAAAGACGTAGAAGGTTACGAGTTGGCGGAGATAGCAGAAATAACAGGTACGCAGGTCGAAGCTGTCCGGGTTAATCTTTCGAGAGCGAGAAAAAAGATACGGGAACAATTGGTTAAGGAATTATGAATTTTGAATTATGAATTATGGAAGAGAGGATTAAATATATGGAAGAGTTGCTGGAACGGTATTTTGAAGGTGAAACTTCAGCCGGTGAAGAGCAGCGGATTCGTGCCTTTTTTGCATCCGGAGATGTGCCGGAGCATTTGGCAGCCTATAAGCCTCTGTTTGCTTATTTTGATGAAGAGATCGAACAGTTGAAGGAGGAGGAAGCCGCCCCTGTTCCCGTGCTTCATGTGGGGTCGCATAAAAGCGAAGCCGGTGTTAAGCGGGCTATCCTTTACACGCTTTCGGGAGTGGCTGCCTGTGTGTTGGCTTTGCTGAGTTTCAGCCGGCTGCTGTATCCGGCCGATCCCTGTTTCTGTTCCGATAACTATGTCGTGATAAACGGCCGTTGCTATACAGATATCCATACAGTCCGTTCGCTGGCATTTGAAGCGTTGCAGGAGGTGGCCACTCCCGCCGACGAATATTTTCCGGTAGAGGATCAGGATGAAGCTGACCGCCGGATAATAGATAATCAATTAAAAGAGTTAGGAAGCCTTTTTAGTGAAGACGAATAAAAAACATGTCAAGATGAAACAGTTGAAATATACATTATTAATCATGCTGGCAGCCCTGTTGCTGCTGCCCGCCGGTGCCGGAGCTGTCGAAGCGCAGAAGGACCTGAAGATACAGGATGTCTTTACACGCTATGGCAAAAGAAAGAATGTCACGATGGTGGAACTGTCCAACGAAATGCTGGAAACGTACGGAATGACACGTTATAAGAGCATTACGATCAAGAACGATCCGGAAGCTTTGCGTTTTACCCGCCAGTGTCTCGAAGCCGACCAGCAGGGTGCCCGTAAGATTAAGGAGGTGACGGATGACGGGGGAGTGGTTTCCGCTTATTATCAGCTTCCGGGGAAAAGTCCGGATGTGAACCGTTTTGTCCTGTTCAAGGTCAACTCCAAAGGTGTCATCACGCTGGTCTATATCGAAGGAGAGCTGGATAGTGACGACCTGATCACCCTGCTATTCACAGAAAAGAAATTATAAACTGATAAACAACAAAGAATATGAAAAGATTTCTATTGATTATAGCCGCATGCATTCCAGCCCTTGGATTGCTGGCTGCAAATGGTGAACTGATGCCTGCCGACACTGTTATCAAACTGGATAACAAGCGTATCGAAGTGAAGGAGAACGGCGACCGGATGAAAGTGAAAGTCTATGAACTGACCGAAGAGGGCGACTCGATAGATGGTGAAATGATCTTTGAAGGACATTATCTCGACGGACAGAGCTATGAACGGCGCAAACATATCAAGTCGATCAACATCCCGATCCCGTCTTGGGATAAGGATTTCGATCCGCATTGGGCTGGATTCGGCATGGGCTTTGCGAACTTTTCCGGTAGCGACGGGGTTAATGATGTGGACGGCGTTACACTTCGCAGCGGTAACTCGTTGGAATATAATCTGAACTTTATGGAATTCAGTTTCCCGTTTTCCCGCTACAGATGGGCGGTTGTGACAGGTGCCGGTATGCGTTGGAGCCGTTACCGGCTGGATATGAATGCGCATTTCCAGGAGGTAGACGGGGTGACGCAGTTGGTGCCTGCTCCCGAAGGTGTCGTTTATGATGCCAGCAAATTGAATATTACCAGTTTGACGATTCCTGTATTGTTAGAATGGCAATCTGCCAAACATCGCCGCAAGTCTCCCCGTTTCTTTGTTTCGGGCGGTGTCGTAGGTGTCGTTAAAACGATTTCCTCTTCCAAGATCGTTTACCATGATGCAGATGGCGACAAGCGCAAGAAAAAGATGGACCGGGGCATGAACATCCGTCCGGTGACAATGGATTTTCTGTTCCAGGCAGGTGTCGGCTGCATCGGTTTCTACGCCAAGTATTCGCCGATGGGCCTGTTTGAAAAAGACAAAGGTCCGAAAGTGCATCCCGTTTCGTTAGGGTTGCAGATACATCTATAACAGATCTATTTTTATTTTGACTTGCAGGAAATCTATTTTCGACGCCCTCATAAATGTTTCTGACGTCCTCGTTAATATTTATGAGGGCGTCAAAAATATTAATGACGCCTTCATAAATAGATTTCGTGCGAATCAAATATAAAATACATGTGGATTCTTAATCCTTTCTTCAACAAATCGTTCTTCCGTGGTGTTTTATTGCTGTATTAATAAATAAAACACAAATAGTTATGGCTGGAATAATGAAAACTTTATGGGACGAAAGTTCGGAGCTGGAAGACGAAACGCTTACTCCGCATTCAATCTTGTCGGACGATTATACATCTCCGTCCGATGATGAAAAAGGGCTGGACGATGTGATCGACGACCAGAAAGAAGATGATGAAATCATCGATGAAACATTGAAGGTATCGGATAAAAAATGATCTTTTGGCAGTCAGCCCGTTTTTCTCTATGTTTTATAGCATTCTTTAATAGTATAAGGTAGGAAATTATTTTCTTACCTTATATACATATTGAAAATAAATCCCTACTTTTGTGCTCTAAAACATTAAAACAAACCCAACGAAGATGGCTGCAACAAAACGTATTAAGCGTGCATTGGTATCGGTATACCATAAAGATGGATTAGACGAAATTTTAAAGAAACTCCACCGCGAAGGTGTTAGTTTTGTGTCAACAGGTGGTACTCAGAAGTTTATAGAAGATTTGGGACTCCCGTGTGACGCTGTAGAGGACCTGACAGGTTATCCCTCTATCCTGGGTGGACGTGTGAAGACTCTTCACCCGAAAGTGTTTGGCGGTATATTGAACCGTCGTGATAATGAAGGCGATCAGGCTCAGATTGCCCAATACGAAATTCCTGAAATAGACTTGGTAATTGTCGATCTGTACCCGTTCGAGGAAACAGTTGCTTCCGGTGCGGAAGAACAGGCAATTATCGAAAAGATAGATATAGGCGGTATTTCACTTATCCGTGCCGCTGCGAAAAATTTCAAAGATGTCGTGATCGTTGCATCCAAGGCTCAGTATCAGCCGTTGATGCAGTTGCTGAATGAGAAAGGCGCTGAGACTTCTATCGAAGACCGTAAATGGTTTGCGAAAGAAGCATTCGCTGTTTCGTCCGGCTACGACTCTGCGATCTTTAACTACTTCGATGGCTGCGAAGGCTCGCACTTCCGCGCTACGGTAGACGCTCCGATGCACCTGCGTTACGGTGAAAATCCGCACCAGGCTGCTAAGTTCTATGGCAAGTTCAACGATATGTTTGAACAGGTTCACGGTAAGGAAATCTCTTACAACAACCTGCTTGACGTCGATGCTGCCGTTAATTTGATTGATGAGTTTGACGAACTGACGTTTGCCATTCTGAAACATAATAATGCCTGTGGTATCGCATCCCGCGGTAACGTGGTGGACGCATGGAAGGCGGCTCTTGCCGGCGACCCTGTATCTGCTTTCGGTGGAATCCTGATCACGAACACGACTGTCAACAAGGAAGTGGCAGAAGAAATCAACCAGATTTTCTTCGAAGTGATCATCGCCCCGGCTTACGATGCCGATGCCCTGGAAGTACTGAAACAAAAGAAAAATCGTATCATATTGGTCCGCAAGGAATGCAAGACCTGCCCGATGCAGTTCCGTTCGCTGTTGAACGGTGTGTTAGTGCAGCAGAAAGACCTTAGCATTCAGAGTGAAGCCGATCTGGAGCCGATGACGGAAAAGAAACCGACCGCTCCGGAAGTGGAAGACCTGTTGTTTGCCAACAAGATTGTGAAGAACAGCAAGTCTAACGCTATTACGCTGGTAAAGAACAAACAACTTTGCGCAAGCGGTATCGGACAGACTTCACGTGTGGATTCCTTGAAGCAGGCCATTGAGAAGGCAACTTCATTCAATTTTGATCTGAAGGGCGCTGTTATGGCTTCGGATGCGTTTTTCCCGTTTGCCGACTGTGTGGAGATTGCCGATAAGGCCGGTATCACTGCCGTTATCCAGCCGGGAGGTTCTATTAACGACAAGCTGTCCGTTGATTATTGCAACGAACATGGCTTGGCTATGGTGAAGACGGGTGTCCGTCACTTTAAACATTAAATAATTATTCAATATGGCAATGTGCCAATGTGCCGATTGAGGTACTATTATTGGCACATTGCACATTGGCACATTGGTAAATTGACACATTATTAAAATGGGATTATTTTCTTTCACACAAGAATTGGCAATGGACCTGGGGACTGCCAATACCATTATTACCTGTAATGATAAGATGGTAGTGGACGAGCCTTCGGTGATCGCTCTGGATGCTCGTTCGGAAAAGGTGTTAGCGGTAGGAAGCCAGGCACGCGCAATGTACGAAAAGACCAATCCGAATATCCGTACGGTCCGTCCGCTTCGCGAAGGTGTCATTGCTGATTTCTATGCTGCCGAGCAGATGATGCGCGGACTGATAAAGATGGCAAGCGGACGTAAACGCTGGTTTGCTCCTTCACTTCGTATGGTGATCGGCATTCCGTCGGGAAGTACGGAAGTCGAAATCCGTGCTGTACGTGACTCTGCCGAACATGCGGGCGGCCGTGAAGTCTATATGGTATTTGAACCGATGGCTGCTGCTATCGGGGTTGGAATGGATGTGTTGGCTCCCGAAGGGAATATGATTGTCGATATAGGCGGCGGTACGACCGAGATTGCTGTGATCTCATTAGGCGGTATCGTTTCCAACAAGTCTATCAAGATGGCAGGCGATGACTTGACTAATGATATTGTCGAATACATGCGCCGTCAGCACAATATACGTGTCAGCGAACGTATGGCTGAGCGTATCAAGATCAATGTCGGTTCTGCTTTGAGCATTCTGGAAGATGCACCGGAAGACTTTGAAGTCTGCGGTCCGAACCAGATGACGGCTCTTCCGATGAAAGTGCCCGTTTCCTATCAGGAGATTGCACATTGCCTGGACAAATCGATTTCCAAGATCGAAGCAGCCGTGTTGAGCGCGCTTGAACAGACACCTCCCGAATTGTATGCCGATATCGTGAAGAACGGTATTTATCTGGCAGGTGGCGGTGCTTTACTGCGTGGTATCGACAAACGTTTGCGCGATAAGATGGGCATCGAGTTCCATGTGGCAGACGATCCTCTGCATGCTGTTGCAAGAGGAACGGGGATTGCCTTGAAGAATATCGACAAGTTTAATTTCCTTATCCGGTAAATAATATGCCAATATGTCAATGTGCCAATATGCCAATAGAGCTTAGCCCGTGGGCATATTAGTCCATTGGCATATTGCACATTAGTCTATTGGCACATTATTTATTATGCGTAAACTCCTGGATTTTTTAGTCAGAAAGAGGCATTGGTTCTTATTCATATTGCTCGAGGTTGTGTCGTTGATGCTGGTTTATCAGAATAATGCGTATCAACGGAACATCATGTTCAGCTCTGCGAATGTAATAACCGGGCATATTGCTTCTGTTTCCGGCTATGTCAGTTCTTACTTGAATTTAAGGGAGATAAACCGGGAGTTGTTGGAGCGTAACGGGGAGCTTGAAATGGAGTTGCTCGAATTGCAGGACCAACTGGATATGATGCGTGCCGATACGGTGACATTTTCCGGATTTGCCCCTGATTCGACCGAGCATTTTCCGTATAGTTTCGTGATGGCGAATGTTGTGAACAACAGTGTTACGCATTTGTCTAATTATATTACGGTTAACAGGGGACGCAAAGATGGCGTCGAACCCGATATGGGTGTCGTTTCGGAACGGGGTGTGGTCGGGATTGTTTCGACTGTTTCCGATCATTTTGCCGTAGTTATCCCTTTGTTGAATCCTAAATTCAGGTTGAGCTGCAAGGTGTTGGGAAGCAGCTATTTCGGAACTTTGAGCTGGAACGGGCGTAATGCACGGTTTGCCAACCTCGACGAATTGCCCCGTCATGTGGAATTTGAGAAAGGAGATACGATTGTAACAAGCGGTTATTCTGCTGTTTTTCCTGCCGGGATAATTGTCGGCAAAGTGGTGGATTTCGAGAAGCAGCATGATGATAACTTCTATTCGCTTGAAGTGGAGTTGGCAACTGATTTCCAGGCTTTGAACAATGTGCGCATTATAAAGAACTACCGTCAGGCGGAGCAAAAAAATATAGAGCAGGAGGCAAAAAGGAATGATTAACAATATACTACGGGGTTTCTTTTATTTCGTGGTGTTGGTGTTGATACAGGTGTTAGTCCTGAACAACATCCATTTCCTGCGTGTGGCGACACCATTCCTGTACCTTTATTTTATACTGAAAATGCCGGTGGGGACATCGCGGACGAATGTGGTGTTTTTCTCATTCCTGATCGGGCTGGTTATCGATATTTTCTCCAATACACCGGGGATGCATGCGGCAGCTTGTACGTTCGCCGGCTTTATCCGTGAGCCATTGATCCGCTTGTTTATGGGGAAAGATCTGCCAGAAGGAATTTATCCTTCTTATAAGACATTCGGATATGGCGGTTTTTTCCGCTACACACTCTTGTTTGTAGTGATTCATCATGTGACGTTGTTCCTGATCGAGTCGCTGACGTTTTTCGACCCGTTGTTCCTGGCGCTTCGTATCGGGGCGAGTGTGGTAACGACGATTTTATTGATTTGTACGATAGAAGCATTTAATATAGAGTCCCAGAAAAGTGGAGAATAACGTGAAGTATGCACTTGAGAACAGGCGCTATGTGATTGGCGGCGCCGTTGTTCTGCTGGTTCTCATCTTTATCATCCGTCTGTTCTTCCTGCAAGTAGTGAACAACGATTATAAAGCATGGGCTGATAGTAATGCGTTTCTGAAAAAGACTTTAAACCTTCCCGGGGTATCATCTATGACCGTAACGGGAAACTGCTGGTCTACAACCAGCCTTCCTATGAAGTCATGCTGATTATGCGCGAGATACAGCCGTTCGACACGCTTGACTTCTGCAATATCCTCAGTATCACAAAAGAACAGTTTGAAAAGCGTATAGCCGATATCAAGAACCGGAGGATTAATCCGGGTTATTCTTCTTATGTGCCGCAGGTGTTTATGAATCACCTCTCCGCACAGGAATGTGGCGTTTTACAGGAGAAGCTGTATAAATTTCCAGGCTTTTATATCCAGAACCGGACAGTCCGGGAATATGAGTATCCGTATGGAGCCCATTTGTTAGGGAATATCGGGGAGGTGAATCGTGGGGATATAGAGAAAGATCCTTATTATGTGCAGGGGGATAACTCCGGACGTCAGGGGTGGAACAGTCCTATGAAAAGGTCTTGCGGGGCGTTAAGGGTGTTGAGATTCTGCTACGGGATGCACATGGACGTATAAAAGGACGGTATGAAGAGGGACGGCACGATGTGGCTCCCGTTTCCGGAAAGAACCTGACTCTTTCCATCGATATGGAACTGCAGGCATTGGGTGAGAAACTGATGCGTAATAAAAGAGGCAGTATTGTCATGATCGAGCCTGAGACAGGCGAAGTCCTGTGTATGGTTTCTTCTCCGACCTACGATCCCAGTTTATTGGTTGGGCGTCAGCGGGGAAAGAACCATGTGATGCTGGCAAAGAATTCGGATACGCCTTTGCTGAACCGTGCCATTATGGGGAAATACCTCCGGGATCGACTTTCAAACCGACTCAGGCACTCACTTTCCTGCAGGAAGGAGTGATTACGACAGAGACGCTGTACACTTGTGCACATGGATATACAGGTTCCAGAAACGGCAAACCGGCTTGTCACGGTCATGCCTCTCCTTTGAATGTGACGTATGCGCTGGCAACTTCCTGTAACTCCTTTTTCTGTTGGGGCTTGCGTGATATGATCGATAGTCGGAAACGTTATCCGAATGTAGAAGAGGCTTTTGAAGTCTGGAAGGACTATCTGGTTTCGATGGGATACGGATACCAGTTAGGCGTGGACTTACCAAGTGAGAAAAGAGGCTTTATTCCGAATAGCAAGTATTATGATAAGTATTACAGCCGTTGGAGTTCCAGTACGATCATCTCGATCGCAATCGGGCAAGGAGAAGTCTTGGCAACTCCTTTGCAGATCTGCAACCTGGCGGCGACCATTGCCAACCGGGGCTATTTTGTCACTCCGCATGTCGTGAAGGAAATACAGGATATGCCCTTGGATACGCTTTATACTAATAAACGGCATACGATGGTAGAACGTAGAAACTACGAGATCGTGGCCGAAGGCATGCGGAATGCTGTTTTAGGCGGGACTTGTACGCGTGCAGCCATTCCGGGTATTGAAGTTTGCGGTAAGACCGGTACGGCTGAGAACCCGCATGGGAAAGACCATTCGGCCTTTATCGGGTTTGCTCCTTACCAGAATCCGAAAGTAGCTATCTGCGTCTATGTGGAAAACGGCGGGTTCGGCGCTACTTACGGTGTGCCGATCGGCAAGCTGATGATGGAGAAGTATCTGAAGGGTGAGATATCAGAAGAAAATAAACTGCTGGAAGAGACGATGTCGAATGCAGTAGTATCACCAAATGTTTTATCTTTACCGAATCGTGAATTATAGAAGGAAGACTGAAATATGGAAGACAGTAGACTGGTGGACGATCCTGCTGTATGTGATTCTGATCGTGGCCGGTTGGTTCAGCATCTGTGGCGCCAGCTATGAGTTCGACAACGTGGGGTTGTTCGATCCGTCGGGCCGCCCCGGCTCCCAGTTGATCTGGATGGGGCTGTCGTTCGGGCTGATCTTTGTGATATTGATGTTGGAGAGCGAGTTCTATGATGTGTTTGCTTATCTGATATATGCGGCTATCATTGTCTTGCTGATCGCGACAATCTTTCTGGCTCCCAATATAAAAGGCTCCCATTCATGGCTCGTTTTAGGGCCTATCCGGTTGCAGCCGGCGGAGTTTGCCAAGTTTGCGACGGCGCTTGCAGTAGCCAAAGTGATGAATACGTATGGCTTCAAGTTGACTACGCCCAAAAACTTTATCCTGGTGTTGACACTGATCTTCCTGCCGATGGTTTGTATTTTGTTACAGCAAGAAACCGGTTCGGCACTGGTTTATCTGGCTTTCTTTCTTATGTTGTACAGGGAGGGAATGTCCGGGTATATTCTTTTGGCGGGAGTTTGCGCGGTTATTTTCTTTGTGACCAGTATGAAATTCTCGGATGTAACGGTCGGTGCGACGGCGTTGGGCGAATTACTTGTTTCTTCTATGATCCTGCTGATTACGGTTATCCTGGTGCAGGTGGAGAGAAAAGATACCCGTGCCGTGCAGATTATGTTGGCTGCGACGGCGGTTGCTTTTCTGGGAGGATATGTTGTATCTTTCTTTGTGCCGGTCGATTATTCCTGGATATCGATGGGGCTGGTCTTACTGATTGCCTGCTACCTGATTTTCCTGTCTGTCCGCAACTGGGTCTGGCATTATGTGCTGATTGCCGTTTTTGCGTTAGGATCGTTGGCTTTCATGTATTCTGTGGACTATGTGTTTACGGATATATTGGAGCCTCATCAGCAGGTGCGTATCAAGGTCTCGTTGGGTTTGGAGGATGATCCGAGTGGTGCCGGTTATAATGTAAACCAGTCGAAGATCGCAATCGGTTCGGGGGGACTTTCCGGAAAAGGTTTCCTGAACGGTACGCAGACTAAGTTGAAATATGTGCCGGAACAGGATACCGACTTTATCTTTTGTACGGTGGGAGAGGAACAGGGATTTGTCGGCGCTTCCATCGTCTTGTTGCTGTTTGCCATTCTGATCCTGCGCCTGATCGCATTGGCCGAGCGGCAGAGTTCCACGTTTAACCGGGTGTACGGATATAGTGTCGCCTCTATTTTCTTTTTCCATTTGGTGATTAATATAGGCATGGTGACAGGACTTACGCCTGTAATCGGCATTCCGCTTCCGTTTTTCAGTTACGGCGGCTCCTCCCTCTGGGGATTTACTATTCTTCTCTTTATCTTCCTTCGCCTGGATGCTTCCCGTCGGGAACGGTAATACTACTTGGACGGACTGACAGAGAACCCGATTTCCTGTATGCCTTTCAGGGCATCGTCGCGCATTCCCTGGCGGAAGCTGAAGGTATATTGTCCCGCATGCGGGAATTTATATTGCGTATGGATGGGGAAACTGCTTTGATATAAAGAGATACCATGTCCGTACCATTTGCCGAACTCATCGGCAAGCACACATTCGATCGTATCGCGGCGGAGCGGACCGATCGGTTGTTCTTCGTTACAGAAAATCCATAAGTTCTGATAGGGATACAGATTGTTATTCCTTACTTTCAGCGTCAGATCGTAAGGTACGGATATATCTTCCACCTCGAAGGTGAAATAATATTCCTTGTCCTTTTCCCACGTGGTCTTGTCGATTGCCTGGTATTGGTCGTACAAGGCTTCGTTCTCGCAGGAAAAGAACAGGGAACAAATCAATGCGGCAATGATTCCTTTAAGCTTCTGGCTTCGTATCCGGCTTGCTTTCCGGTTTAGTTTCCGGTTTTGCAGCAGGCTTAGCTTGTTGCTGAGGTTTGTCATTATTCGGTTGCTTATCGTTGTTTACTCGATTAGGACGCTGTCTGTTACGGTTGTTCTCGCGATTGTTATCCCGGTTTTCCCGATTATTCTCGCGATTGCCGCGTTCCTTGTTGTTATCCCGGGGTTCCCGATTTTCGCGTGGTTCCCGGTTTTCGCGGTTCCCGTTACGATTCCCGCTTCTACTGTTGCGGTTTCCGCTTTTGTTTTCGCCGCCGTTGTTGCTGTTAGCCTTTTCTCCGTTGGACGGTTTGTTATTTCCTTCGTTACCGGCTGTTGCATCTTTCGGTTGGTTATCCCTATTGCCGTTAGCTTCCTTGTTTCCGTTTCCGTTCCGTTTCTTTTTCTTCTTTTTCAGGGAAGAGTCGAAGCGGGTGACACTATCCTGTCCCAGAATATCCTGCGCATCGCGTTTAGGCGGTTGCGGTTTGGTGTCGGCTTCGAGCGTAACGGGTTTCGTCCCTTTTTTGTTCATATTGATCACATCGAAAGCACGGTCGGCAGAGATGGTAACCAGGTTGGCAGCAAATGACTTGTCCGTAGAATAGGTGATTTCCCGTTTGAAGATATCTGTTTTGAAATGATAATAGTTATTGTCTTTCGTTTCCAGCACCACTTCACGGGAAGGCAGGCGTTTCTGAGCTTCCACATAGGCATCCACTTCGTAGTTGATACAGCATTTCAGCTTGGCGCATTGTCCGGCCAGCTTCTGCGGGTTCATGGAGATGTCCTGATAGCGTGCAGCGCCGGTAGCGACTGAAACAAAGCTTGTCATCCAGCTGGAACAGCACAACTCGCGTCCGCAAGGTCCGATACCGCCAATACGTCCGGCTTCCTGGCGGGCACCGATCTGCTTCATTTCGATACGCACCCGGAATGCTTCGGCCAGTACTTTGATCAGCTGGCGGAAGTCCACACGCTCGTCGGCAATGTAATAGAAGATCGCCTTATTGCCGTCTCCCTGGTATTCCACGTCACCGATTTTCATGTTCAGCCCGAGGTCGGCGGCAATCTGCCGGGAACGGATCATAGTTGCATGTTCCTTAGCCTTTGCCTCCTCGTATTTCTCAATGTCGGTCGGTTTGGCTTTGCGATAGACTTTCTTGGGCTCGTTTCCTTCGCCGGTGCGAACATTGTTCTTTCTCATCTGGAGAAGAACCAGTTTTCCGGTCAGTGTGACGGTCCCGATGTCGTGTCCGGGACTGGCTTCGACTGCGACTATATCTCCTTTTTCCAGAGGAATTTTAGAACTGTTGAGATAATACCCTTTGCGGGTATTTTTGAACTGGACTTCTACATAATCGGTTGCGTTTGCCGCATCGGGCACATCGCAAAGCCAATCGTAGGTGTTCAGTTTATTATTTTGTATTTTGCTGCATCCTTTTTTACCCATGCAGCAACTTCCTGTATTTAATTTGAAATCCATTTGTCTGGTATATATAATGTTTATTGCGCGTACAATTACGCAAAAATAGTCAAAATATTTGGTTTGTAGCAAATGATGCATGAATTATAAAGAGAAAGGGCAAAACAGAGTACTCCGTTTTGCCCTTTCCGATATCATTATCAGCTCTGATTTTAGTCGACCAGACCGTGACTTTTGAATACTTTATGAATAGCTTCCAATGCGTAATCAAGCTGCTCTTTTGTATGAGTTGCCATCAGCGAGAAGCGGATCAACGTATCTTCCGAAGCAACCGCCGGTGCAACAACCGGGTTTACGAAGACTCCGGCTTCAAACAATTCCTTAACAATGAGGAATGTCAAGTCGTTGTCACGAATGAACAGCGGGATGATCGGAGTCGATGTATGTCCGATTTCACAACCCATGTTACGGAAACCTTCCAATGCATAGTGGGTCAGATCCCACAAGTGCTGGATGCGTTCCGGTTCGCTCAACATGATATCCAGCGCGGCATCTGCGGCAGCAGTAGCGGCAGGCGTATTACTTGCACTGAAGATATAAGAACGGGAGTGGTGGCGGAGGTAGTTGATGATCGATTCGTCGGCAGCAATGAATCCGCCGATAGAAGCGAACGATTTACTGAATGTACCCATGATCAGGTCGACATCGTTTGTCACGCCGAAATGGTTACAGGTTCCGCGGCCGTGATCTCCGAAAACACCTAATCCGTGTGCTTCGTCAACCATGACGCTTGCATTGTATTTTTTTGCTAATTCAACGATTCCCGGTAGGTTGGCAACATCTCCTTCCATACTGAACACGCCGTCGGTGACAATCAGTTTCACCTTGTCCGGCTCGCATTTCTGGAGTTGCTTTTCCAGCGAATCCATATCGTTGTGCTTAAACTTCAGCTTAGTGGAGAATGAAAGACGGTGTCCTTCAATGATAGATGCGTGGTCCAGTTCATCCCAAAGAATGTAGTCTTCACGTCCTGTCAGACAGGAAACAACACCTAAATTCACTTGAAATCCTGTAGAATACACAATTGCGTCTTCTTTTCCGACAAATTCCGCCAGACGTTTTTCCAACTGAATGTGCAAATCCAGCGTTCCGTTCAGGAAGCGTGAACCGGCACAACCCGTACCATATTTCTTAATGGCATCAATTGCCGCCTCTTTTACTTTTGGATGATTCGTCAAGCCTAAGTAGGCATTGGAACCAAACATCAGAACCTTTTTACCGCTGATCATTACTTCTGTATCCTGATCACTTTCAATCATTCTGAAGTATGGGTAAATTCCTGCGGCCATAGCTCGCTGAGGTGCATCGTACTTTGATAGTTTCTCTTGTAAAAGTTTCATATTATAATTAACAGAGAATGATTTTCTCGCTACGTTGTTACTCTAAAAGATCTCAGGTTTACCGCCTACATAAATATCTATGTTTCGGCAAATCCAGCTGCAAAAGTAGTAAAAAAATAACTTATAGTAGCCGAAATGCTTTAAAAGTTTTACAAAAGCATTATTTTTGTCCTTTCAAAATAAGTAACAACAAGGATGGAGGGACAATCAATCAGTATACAGGCCATAATAAACCCGATTTCGGGTGTCGGTTCGAAGAGAAAGATTCCGAAAATGATCGAACGTGCGTTCGCGAGGGAGAATTGTTCTGTGGAAATCTCTTTTACCGAATATCCCGGTCACGCCAGCGAACTGACGCGGCAGGCTATCGATAAAGGCGTTAATTGCGTGATTGCTGTCGGGGGCGACGGGACTGTAAATGAGATTGCCCGTGCCATGATCCATTCGGACGCCGTGTTGGGAATTATCCCGAAAGGTTCGGGAAACGGCTTGGCACGCGAATTGCATATTCCAATGGATGTGCGCCGTGCGATCGACCTGATCAGAAAAGGACATATTTCGACAATCGACTGTTGCAAGGCAAACGGACGTATCTTTTTCTGTACCTGCGGAGTCGGATTCGACGCGGCGGTCAGCCAGAAGTTTGCCGGTGAGAAACGCCGCGGTTCGCTTACTTATATAAAGAATACGGTAGAAGAATACCTGAGCTACCAGCCCGAACCTTACGAACTGCAGATCGACAGCCAGACAGTCAAGGAAAAGGCTTTCCTGGTTGCTTGCGGCAATGCTTCCCAATACGGGAATAATGCCTTTATCGCTCCCCACGCCAACATACAGGACGGAAAGATGGATATCACCATCCTTTCTCCTTTTGGTCCGCTGGACATTGCTCCGCTGGCCATTCAACTGTTTACCAAACAGATCGACCGTAACAGCAAAATCAAGACATTCACGGGAAAAGAGGTGACGATTATCCGCCAGAAACCGGGAGTCATGCACCTCGACGGCGAGCCGATCATGGCGGACAGCCGTATTGAAATCTCAATTCTTCCCAAATCATTGAACGTATTGACGCCCGAAACTGTTTCATTTACGGCAGAGGTACAGAATTTGTTTGGCGAAGTAACCCGTTTCTTCGATAAGAAACTCCCTTACATCTTTAGATAAAAATCTTTGGTCAGCTGGATGTATTCGTCCGTGTATTGATGCCTTGCAATTTCGATGGTCAGCCGGCCGGTCAGCATGGGCGATGCAGATGGTTCGGCCGTCAGCTCGATCAGGATGCGTTTCGGTTGTGCGCCGGGTACGGGGATAACTGAAATTTCCTTTGAAGGAAAAAGATTTTCCTTTCGGATGCACTCCGTGAGGTACTCTTTCCGGTCGTAAGGCAGGATGAGGGCCAGGCGTCCTCCGGGGGCAAGCAGTGCGCGGCTGTCGTGCAGCAACTTATCCAAAGGAAGGGTGTCCGTATGGCGGGCCATGCTGCGTTGTCCGTCCGGACATTTCAGCGAATCGGCGAAATAAGGGGGATTGGAAACGATCAGATCATATTTGCGGGTGGCTACGGATGCAAAATCTGCCAGTGCGGAATGGATGACATGTATCCGTCCGGCAAAGGGAGAGGCTTCCACATTTTCCTCTGCCTGCAAACAGGCTTCGGCATCTATGTCGATTGCGTCGATATCAGCCTTGCTGCGTTGTGCCAGCATCAGGGCGATCAGTCCGGTTCCCGTACCGATATCCAAGATACGGTTGCACCCCTCGGTGCCTGCCCATGCGCCGAGCAAAACACCGTCGGTTCCTACCTTCATCGCGCACTTATCGTGGCGGATGGTAAACTGTTTGAATTGAAAATAGGGGTTCGGCATGTTTTTATATTTCAACTTTCAACTGCAAAAGTAGTCGGTTTGAGTTAAAAATAGTAACTTTGGCACGTTTATTGTACAAAATAGAACTGCGGGCGATAAGAATATTCCGCAACTATGATAAAGAATATATGAAGAGAGATAAAATGACGATGTTTGCCGAGGAGTCTTACAACGATCTGGATGATAACATAGGTATTGTAATGCCTATCCTGACGGAATGTGATGTTGATGAAGACTTTACTGAGGGAGTAGAAAAAGTAGGGGAAGAATTGCCAATCCTTCCGCTTCGGAATATGGTATTGTTTCCTGGCGTAGCATGCCGGTTATGATCGGACGCCCTAAATCTATGCGCCTTATTAAGGAGGCTGTCCATAAGAAAAAACTGATAGGTGTTGTTTGCCAGAAGGATATGAATACGGAAGATCCGGGAATAGATGACCTGTATCCGACCGGAGTAGTTGCCGATATCGTCCGCGTGCTGGAAATGCCGGACGGGACGACGACTGTAATCCTGCAAGGTAAAAAACGGTTCGAACTGCAAGAACTCTCTGCTACCGATCCTTATCTGATCGGGAAAATCAAGTTGCAGGAAGACGTTATGCCGGATAAATCCGACCGAGAATTTGAAGCGCTTATTTCAACAATCAAAGACTTGACAATCAAGATGCTCGGAGCTGTTTCCGAACCTCCGCGCGATTTGATCTTTTCAATAAAGAATAATAAGAATGTCCTTTACCTGATTAATTTCTCCTGTAGCAATATCCCCAGCGGATCGGCAGAAAAACAGGAATTGCTGTTGATCGGTAATCTGAAGGATCGGGCGTACCGCCTTTTGTTCATCCTGAACCGCGAATATCAGTTGGTGGAATTGAAAAACTCCATCCAGATGAAAACGCACGAGGACATCAACCAGCAACAAAAGGAATACTTCCTCCAGCAGCAGATCAAGACGATCCAGGAAGAACTGGGCGGCAATATCAACGAACTGGAGATAAAGGAACTGCGCGAGAAGGCGGCAAAAAAGAAATGGTCGCCTGTCGTAGCCGAAGCTTTCGAGAAAGAGGTGCGCAAACTGGAACGCCTGCATCCGCAATCGCCGGATTTCTCTATACAGACACAATATGTACAGACAATTATCAACCTGCCCTGGAACGAGTTCAGCAAGGATAACTTCAATCTGGCTCATGCCCAGAAGGTGTTGGACCGCGATCATTACGGACTGGAGAAGGTGAAGGAACGTATTATCGAACACTTAGCTGTGTTGAAGCTGAAGGGAGATATGAAATCGCCCATTATCTGCCTGTATGGCCCTCCGGGAGTCGGTAAGACTTCGCTCGGAAAATCCATTGCGGAAGCATTGCACCGCAAGTATGTCCGGGTTTCATTGGGCGGCCTGCACGATGAGGCGGAGATACGCGGCCACCGTCGTACCTATATCGGTGCGATGTCGGGACGTATCATCCAGAACCTGCAAAAAGCCGGAACATCCAATCCTGTCTTTATCCTTGACGAGATCGATAAGGTGACGAACGACTTTAAGGGTGACCCTGCCTCTGCTTTGCTCGAGGTGTTGGACCCGGAACAGAACAGCGCATTCCACGATAACTATTTAGATATAGACTACGACCTGAGCAAGGTTATGTTTATCGCGACCGCCAATAATCTGAATACGATTTCCCAGCCGTTGCTGGATCGTATGGAACTGATTGAGGTGAGCGGTTATATCATGGAGGAAAAAGTCGAGATTGCAGCCCGCCACCTTGTTCCGAAACAGTTAGAGATTCACGGCTTGCCGAAGGGTAAAGTGAAGTTCCCGAAAAAGACCTTACAGGCTATAATCGAATCTTATACCCGCGAAAGCGGTGTGCGCGAGTTGGATAAGAAGATTGCCAAGATCATGCGTAAGCTGGCCCGCAAGCTGGCGGGAGACGAGTCGCTCCCGGCACATATCCGTCCGGAAGATTTGCATGAATATTTAGGGGCTGTCGAATACACTCGCGATAAATACCAGGGCAATGATTATGCCGGTGTAGTGACCGGTCTTGCCTGGACGGCTGTCGGTGGCGAGATCCTGTTCGTTGAATCCAGCTTGAGCAAGGGAAAGGGCTCGAAGCTCACTTTGACAGGTAATTTAGGAGATGTGATGAAAGAATCTGCCATGTTGGCACTCGAGTATATTCATTCGCATGCCGGACTGTTCGATATCAACGAAGAAATGTTTGAAAATTGGAATGTCCATGTCCACGTGCCCGAAGGAGCTATTCCGAAAGACGGTCCGAGCGCCGGTATTACGATGGTCACTTCGTTGGTGTCTGCCTTTACGCAACGTAAAGTACGTAGTAACCTGGCTATGACCGGCGAGATCACGTTGCGTGGCAAGGTGCTTCCGGTAGGCGGTATCAAGGAAAAGATTCTGGCTGCCAAACGTGCAGGTATCAAAGAACTGATCCTCTGTAAGGAAAACCAAAAGGATATCGACGAGATCAAGCCCGATTACCTGAAAGGCCTGACTTTCCACTATGTGGAAGACATCCGTCAGGTGGTTGACCTGGCTTTGCTGAAAGAGAAGGTGGCGAATCCGCTGTTCTGATAAATCGTAGGATTTTATTTAGAAAGCCCTGTAAAGGAGATATCTTTGTTGATATTCTTTTACAGGGCTTTTTCATAGGATTACTTCATATTTGTCAATAATTGAATTTCCGGTCATGGGGGACCGGAATAACGATTTGGCAGAAAGGGAACTTTATTTGTATAGTCCTTCCCGTGACAACAGTTGATCCAGGTTGGCAACGCCCAATGTTACGATCGCCATCACCGTAGCAGCCTGTTCCTGGTATTCCGGGATGCTCTTGCTGTAGGTGTCGCGTTCGGTATGCCAGATCTCGCCGTAGCTGAAGTTATAGCCTTTGATATCCTGTTCATTGAAGTCGATGGTGGGGACTGCTTCTATTGCAAAGATGGAAGCATCCGTGCCTCCCGGTTGTGTCGGCTTGGTGAAAGGGCCGGCTTCTTTTACTTCGAACGGATAGTCGGGACGGATTTTCTTGATAGGTTCGCAAATCTTGACGAAATCTTTATACATGGCCTTCGGCACGTCGATACCAACCGGAGGTGTCGGGCCGCCGTCGCGGTTGAAGAGGTTGGAGATTTTGTCTAACTTATCTTTATTCGCTTTCACCCAGGCTGTGGAACCGAGCAGGCCGAATTCTTCACCGGCAAAGGCGCAGAACAGCATCGTCCGTTTAGGCTTTGCGCCGGATTTCATAATCATACGGCAGCTTCCATAACCGGGGTCACACCGGAACCGCAATCGACACCGCCTGTCGCTACGTCGAATGCATCCAGATGGCCGCTTGCCATGACATATTCGTTCGGATATTTAGTGCCTTTGATCTTTCCGATCACATTATGATATTTCACCGGTCCCATCCGGAAATGGTTGCGGATGTCGAATTCGAGGAAGAAAGTACGGCGTTCCTTGACCATCTGCTTGATGGTGGCATACTGATGTTCGTCGAGCTTGATGTCACAAACAGTCGGCAGGTTGTCGAACGTGAAAGTCGGATCGTGCATGACTGCTTTATCGTAG
Source organism: Parabacteroides sp. AF48-14 (assembly GCF_003477465.1). Classification (NCBI taxonomy): domain Bacteria; kingdom Pseudomonadati; phylum Bacteroidota; class Bacteroidia; order Bacteroidales; family Tannerellaceae; genus Parabacteroides; species Parabacteroides sp. AF48-14. The sequence continues at coordinate 139,653 of NZ_QUDI01000003.1, read as the reverse complement.
AGCGCACGCAGCGGAACCGATGCCGATTGGATAAAGCCTAATGCGCCGGCTTCGCACATCTCTTTGTAAAACAATGCCGGAACATCTTCTTTCATGGGAAGGAGCGGGGTGTTCGTGTTGTTGCGCCAGTTGTCTTCCATGATCTGACGGTTCTTTTTGGCAACCTCGTTATTCTCGGCAATGATGGCGGCACGAATGGAATCGCCCTTGGCGGAACGGTCGACAGGCCAGCCGACGTTCTTGCCGTTAATCAAGACCCATGCACCTTTGAGTTGCCCTTTTATACGGTCGAACTCGCTTTGGGTAAGCGGTTCCTGCAAGACGTGTCCGCGCTGTACGCCTTTGGTTCCGGCTGTATAGGAGGGAGTGACGAAATGCAGTTCCATTCCGTTTTCGCCTAAAAGCTTGCCGAACCAGGGGCCGCGATTGAAGCCCACCGGCAGCGTACCGGCTTCCTGCAGTTCGACTTCCAATCCCCATTCTTTGAATTTCGAGGCGACCCAGTCAACGGCATTGTCATAGGCGTTCGAACCGATCACACGTCCTCCGATGCGGTTGGTCAGTACGTCCAGATGGTCCATCACCTGATTATCTGTTTGTCCGATTTCAATGATTTTGTTGACGGCCGCTTCCTGTGCCGGAACAGAATTGACAGCCATGCATGCCATAGCCGCCCAAATAAGTAACGCTCTTTTCATCTTTGTGTGTTTTTATAGTGATGCAAATTAAGAGATAAAAAGCACGTGTTCCAAATAGATTTCAGGGAAATATCATATAAACGTAACAGGTTCATATAGAAATAACAGAAATAAATAAGTATCTTTGTAAACAAAATATCGGGCAAGTGAAGTTGTTTCGCAATTCTATATTGAAGTACCTGTTGGTAGTGCTCTTTATCAGTTACTACGCAGGAGGTATTGCCTTCACTCACGTCCATCATTTCCCTACCTATACGATTATTCACTCGCATCCGTACCTGCCCGGCCAGGACGGCCAGCCTTTGCATGAGCATAGTTCGGCTGCGTTTGAAACGATCAATCTGCTGAACGATATTATATTGGAAGAGACGCCGGTCCTTGCGTTCAGCATTGCGTGGGTGCTTCTTGCAACATTTCTACTACAAAACATTTATAACTCTGTTTTCCGGATTATCCGCCACAGAAACCTGCGTGCCCCTCCTGTATTCATATAATAAAAAGGTATAGAGAAGAAGATTTATAATCAAACGCAATAATTACTTACATTATATGAAACGAATATTTTTACTGTTGCTCCCGGCAATGGTATTTTGTTCCTGTCATTCAAACCGGCAGGACGATGAGGCGGCTATTGCCGTGACATTAAAAGGAGATACGATACAGATCGGTGCGAACTCGCCGATCCTGTCCCGCCTGAAAACAGAAAAGGTGACGAGCGAACCCTATAGTATGGAGTTTAGTACATCCGGTGTGGTGAAAGCTATTCCGGCGAACTATGCGGAGATTGCTTCGCCGTTTGCCGGGCGTATCAGCAAGTCTTTTGTCCGCCTGGGGCAGAAGGTCGTGCCGGGCAGCCTATATTTGAGATCAGTTCCCCGACATTCTTTGAAACGGGAAAAGACTATTACCAGGCCAAGCAGGAAATGGAACTGGCGTTAAAGAGCCTGAAGCGTGAAAAAGACCTGCTGCAAAATAAAGTCGGCGTCCAGAAAGAGCTGGAGGAGGCCGAAGTGAATTACGAACTGAAAAAGAAAGACTACGAAAATGCGGAAGCCGCCCTGAAGGTGTTCCAGATCAATCCCGACGAATTAGTGTTAGGACAGCCGCTTGTGGTCCGTTCGCCGATAGCCGGCGAGGTGGTCAAGGATAACATCGTCATCGGACAGTATATGAAAGAAGATGCCGACCCGGTTGCGGTGATTGCCGACCTGAATAAAGTATGGGTCGTTGCTCACGTGAAGGAAAAGGATATGCGGCTGGTGCAGGCGCTCAACGATGTGGAGATACGCCTGGTCGGAGCGCCGGAGCGGCCGTTTACGGGGAAGATCTATCATATCAGTGAGATGCTGGACGAAGACACCCGTTCGGTGGAAGTGCTGATCGAATGCGATAACAGTGAGCGGCTGATGAACCGGCCATGTATGGCATGGTTAAGCTGAGCGACAAGGCGGCCGAAGTGGTCCGTATCCCGACTTCCGCAATCTTGCAGGAGGAAGATGCCAACTACGTGCTGGCGGCATTGGGCGGTAATAACTACCGGAAACAGAAGGTCGAGACTGGCGTCAGCAAGGATGAGAAGACGGTTATCCTGTCCGGATTGGTTCCCGGCGACGAGATTGTGACTGCCGGAGCTTTTTACTTAATAGACGTACGGTAAGGCGCTATGAAAAGGATCATTTATCTGGCGATACATCGGCGAGGCCTGATGTTCGTCCTGTTCCTGTTTTTGGCGGTTGTCGGTTATTATTCGTGGACAAAGTTAGCGATAGACGCCTATCCTGATATTGCCGATACGACGGTGCAGGTCGTCACCCAAGTGCCGGGCCTGGCAGCCGAGGAGATAGAACAGCAGATTAGTATCCCGATTGAACGTGCCATGAACGGGATGCCGGGATTGAATGTAATGCGTAGTAAGAATACGTTCGGCCTCTCGACCGTCGTATTGGTTTTCGATGACGGGATAGAGGACTACTGGGCGCGCCAGCGTGTGCAGGAGCGTCTGGTCGATGTGGAACTGCCATACGACGCTGTGCCGGGGCTGAATCCGTTGACCTCGCCGACGGGCGAGATTTTCCGTTATGTGCTGGAAAGCGACCGCCTGGATCGCCGCGAGTTGACAGACTTGCATAAGTGGGTGATTATTCCGCGCCTGAAACAGGTGACCGGTGTTGCTGATGTCAGCAACTATGGCGGCATTACAACCCAGTATCAGATCGAAGTGGACCCGCACAAGCTGGATCAATACGATGTCACGTTAGGCGATATCACCGAGAAGATCGAAAAGAACAATGTGAATGCGGGCGGCAGTATGCTGAGCGGGGTAACTTGAGTTATGTGATCCGTGGAATCGGACTGGTAAAGGACCTGGATGATCTGGGGCGGATCGTGATTAAGACGGTGAACGGCGTGCCGGTCTACCTGAACGACCTTGGACGCCTGAAATATGGAAACTTAGAGCGTAAAGGTGTGTTAGGTTTTATGGATGGTACGCTCGATATTTCCGACGGTGTGGAAGGTATTGTCCAGATGTTGCGCGGCGAGAACCCGTCGCAGGTGCTGGAAGGCGTGCATGCCGCTGTCGAAGAACTGAATAATGAGACGTTGCCCGAAGGAACCCGCATCCATGTGTTTATGGACCGGACGGACTTGGTGAATACGACTTTGCATACTGTCTCGCATACGCTTTTCGAAGGGATGGTGCTGGTTGTGCTGGTGCTGATCCTCTTCTTAGGAAACTGGCGCGGGGCGTTGCTGGTGGCTTTGACTATTCCGTTGTCCCTGTTGATCGCTTTTATCCTGATGCATCTGACCAATATTCCGGCGAACCTGTTGTCGTTAGGAGCGATTGACTTCGGTATCTTAGTGGACGGGGCGATCGTGATGATGGAAACAGTGCTGAAGAAGCGCGAACGGCATCCGGACGAAGTGTTGACGGAGGATTCGATCCTGCGCCGCACCACGGAAGTGGCACGGCCGATCTTCTTCTCCACCTTGATTATTATCACGGCTTATCTTCCGCTTTTCGCCTTTGAACATATCGAGCGGAAGCTGTTTACACCGATGGCCTATACGGTCGGATATGCGTTGTTAGGCGCTTTATGTGTAGCTCTGTTGCTGATTCCGGGACTGGCTTTCTATGCCTACCGCAAACCGCGTAAACAGTATCATAACCGTTGGTTAGAAAAGCTGTCGGAAATCTATAACAGGCAGATTACGGCTTTAATGGAAAAGCCGAAGCAGGTGTTGTTGCCGTTGGCCCTGATCCTGGTCGGTGCCGGTATTCTGAGTTATACCGTCGGGAAAGACTTCCTGCCGCCGTTGGACGAAGGGGCGATCTGGGTACAGGTGCAGCTGCCTCCGGGAATCTCGATCGAGAAATCGAAGGAGATGGGTGCCGAGTTGCGCAAGACGCTGAAGCAGTTTGAAGAGGTGTCGTATGTTATGACGCAGGTAGGCCGTGACGACGAGGGGGCGGAAGCGTTCTCCCTGTCGCATATAGAAGTCGGTGTCGGTCTGAAACCCTACAGCACCTGGAAGTATGGAAAGACAAAGGCGGACCTGATCGAGGAAATGTCTGAAAAGCTCTCTACCATGCCGGGCTACTCTGTCGGTTTCTCACAGCCGATCATCGACATGGTGATGGACCAGATTGCCGGTGCGCACAGTGACCTGGCGCTGAAAATCTATGGAGACGACATAGTCGAGACGCGCCATATCGCCGATAAGGTGGCCAATGTCCTGAAGGCGATCCCCGGAGCGGCCGATGTGGCTGTGGACCAGGAACCGCCTCTTCCGCAGCTCCAGATTATTGCTGACCGCGAACGTATTGCGCAGTATGGACTGAACGTCTCGGATGTGGCAGACCTGATCGAACTGGCGATCGGTGGGAAGGCAATCTCACAGATATTTGTCGGCAGTAAGAGCTACGATGTGATCTGCCGCTTCGACGACGCCAGCCGTAACTCTCCCGAACGGATCGGAAACCTGTTGCTGACGACGGATGCCGGAACGAAGATCCCGCTTTCGCAGGTGGCCGCTATCAAGATGACGACCGGTGCGAGCACGATTACCCGCGAGATGAACAAGCGTCACCTGACCGTCCGCGTCAACCTGCGTGGCGTCGACCTGACGGCTTTCCTGAATAAGGCGAACAAGATAATCGATCGGGATGTGAAGTACGATCACGAACAGGTGCATCTGAAATGGGCCGGACAGTTCGAGAACCAGCATCGTGCCTATAACCGTCTGGCGGCTGTCGTGCCGTTGGCGTTGGGGATCATGCTGTTGCTTTTGTTTGCCGCCTGCGGCAAGTTCCGGCAGGCTGCCCTGATGATGTGTGTGGTTCCGCTGGCGCTGTTTGGCGGTATGCTGGCGCTGAATGTGCGGGGTATGACGCTGAATGTGTCGTCCGCAGTCGGCTTCATCGCCCTGATCGGTGTCGCGATCCAGAACGGGGTGATTATGATCTCGCATATCAATAACCTGCGTACCCGCGGACGCGATTTCAAGGAATCGGTTATTACCGGGACGAAGCACCGTTTCCGCCCGATCCTGATGACGGCGACGGTTGCCGTGCTCGGTTTGCTTCCGGCATCCCTCAGTACCGGTATCGGTTCGGATGTGCAGCGTCCGCTGGCAACGGTGATCGTGTATGGTTTGCTGTTTGCGACAATCATCACCCTGTATGTGCTTCCGGCTCTCTATTATATGGTAGAAAAACATTACCTCGACAAAGAACCCCTCCGCGAAGTGGATAAAAGCATCGGTAGCGGGGAGTCGTTGTTATGAGTTCATCGTCTATGAAGCGATAAGTTCATCGTCTATGAAATAATAAGTTCATCGTCGACGGCGATGTGATAACATCCGATGCCCGGAGCAAAGACTGCTCTTTTCTTTTTTGCTATTGTTGAATATTAAAGAATAAACAGACAAATGAAACTATACATATCTATCGCCTGCCTGTGTGCAACACTGACAGCCTCAGCCCAGCAAATTATCCCTCTTTCCTATCGCCAGTATATGGAAAAGGTGGCGGAAGGGAATCTGGAATATGCTGCCGAACGGCTCAACGTGAATGTCGCTGAAGCGGAGGTGACGGCAGCCAAAGTGTTTAATGATCCTAATCTGGCCGTCTCTTATTATAATAACGAGAATAATAACCTCAGATGGGAGAAGGGGTGGAAGTCGAACTGAGCAAGACCTCAGTTTTGGCAAGCGTGGTGCGGGGATCGCCCTTGCCCGTAGCGAAAGCGAACTGACGAAGGCATTGCTTGCCGACTATTTCCGTAACCTGCGTGCTGAAGCGACCGTTTCCTATTTAGAAGCCTTGAAGCAATACGAACTGTACAAGGTAAAAGAGAATGCCTACGAGACGATCCGGCAGCTTGCCGAAAGCGACAGTGTACGCTATCGGTTGGGGAAAATCATGGAGATCGATGCTACACAGAGCCGCTTGGAAGCCGGAATCCTGCATAACGAACTGCTACAGGCCGATGCTGAGTTGCAGAATGCCTTCTCTAATCTGAATCTCCTGACCGGTACGCTTGCCCACGATACCCTGTTCCAGCCGGAAGCCGTCTTGCGTATATCGCCGCGCGAGTTTGTGATGGCCGACCTGCTTTCGAATGCGGTCGAGAACCGAGCCGATCTGGTTGCCGCGCTCAAGAATAAGGAAGTCGCTTCCCGTGCCTTGAAAGTAGCCCGGCGCGACCGGAATACGGATGTGGATCTTTCCATCGCCGTCAGCCGCAATGCCCGGGTGCATAACGAAGAAGCGCCTGCTCCTCCTTTTACCGGGGTGACGGCAGGTGTTGCCATCCCCTTGAAGTTTTCCAATTTCAACAAGGGGACAGTCCGTGCTGCCCGTTTCCGTGAGCAACAGGCCGAGACGCAATACCAGCAGGCTTTATTGCAAGTTCAGACAGAGGTGATGCAGGCCTATCGCAGTTACCAGTCTTTCTCTAAACAGGTGGAGCATTACGAGAATGGTATGCTTAGCCAGGCGCGTGAGGTGATAGACGGGAAAATCTACAGCTACAACCGGGGCGAAGTCTCACTTCTGGAAGTACTGGACGCACAACGGACGTATGACGACGTGCAAGCCCAATACATCGAAACGTTGTTTAACCACAGCACCGCTTTGGTTGAGTTGGAGAAGAGCGCCGGGGTTTGGGATGTAGAACTATAGAGGCGGCTTGGGTGCTTCGCTTTGATCAATATGGATGACCTTTCGTGCTTCCGAAGTCGTAAACAAGAAGTTGAAGCGTACGACGTTCGAGAGGGAAGCCAAAAGATCAAGCCAAAAGTGATACATTCATTTTCTCAAGAGCCTTTTACTTAACCACCTCCTTACCGGTTCGTCGTAAAGTTTCAGGCAGAGGTAAGCTAAAATGATACTACCTGCGTAGACTGCTATTGCCATGGGCCAGATTTCGGCGAAGGTGTAGAGTTCGTTGTCTATCAGCCAGGCGTAGAACAGGTACATGATCGGGTAGTGGACGGCGTAGAGAGGATAGGAGATGTCACCTAAGAATTTGCAAACCTGCGTGGAACGTTTGTCCGTCGTCCTGCCCGAAGCGCCTAACCAGACAAGGACCGGAAAAACAAGGATGATGCAGATCGCTTCGAAAAGTCCGTTGAGGCTGAAAGGAACTTCTGCTTTCAGGTAAGGTACACAGAAAAGAAGGAGCAGGACGGCCGAGCAGATCCAGAAAGCGCCTCTCATCTTGAACGGTTTGAAGGTGCGGGATAACAACATTCCCAACGAGAAGGGGAAAAGCATACGCAAGGAACCGCCGAGGAAATTCACACCGTCAAGCGTCCAGCCCACACCGATCATGTCATATCCCGAAACATCGAAAAGGGTGAATCCCGCCAACCCTGCGCCTAACAGGACGACGAGCACGGTCAGGGCTTTGGTGGAAAGGCGGTGGATGAAGAGGGCGTAAAGGATGTTGCCGATATATTCGAAAAAGAGCGACCAGCTCGGGCCGTTGAGCGGAAACATCTCGCCGTTGCCACGCACTTCATATCTCGCACCGGGCAGGGCGGGAATGAAAAACATCGCGCAGAGTGCGGACAACATCACGGCTGAGACCGCCACGTGCTTGCCGTCCCACTGGACGGAGCCTTGTATGAAGAAGGCTATCGCCCCTAAAATCACTCCCATGATGATCATCGGATGAAGACGGATCAGGCGTCGCTTGAAAAAGTTTCCGGTCGTCATCGTTTTCCCCAGGCGGTCGTCGTAGGCGTAACCGATGACGAAGCCGGAGAGGATGAAGAAAAAGTCGACAGCTAAGTAGCCGTGGTTGATGGTTGTAATCGGAGTCCCTCCGGCGGCAAAGGAAAGGCCCTCGAAGATGTGGTAGAAGACAACCAGCAGGGCTGCCACTCCACGCAAGCCGTCGAGGAGTTCGTAATGAGGTTTGCTGTCCATAAATGCGGCTGAAGGGATTACTGTTTCTGACATGGATATTGATTTTGAATTAGATATTACAAACAGAGGGGGGGCATCAAAACAGGGGATGTGTCAAAAGTCCTATTTATAGCGTCTGTGTCCTGGCGGGCTTGACCCGCCATCTCATACTAATTACTGTAAATCAGCTTAGGATGAGGTTGCGGGTCAAGCCCGCAATGACACGCTAAAGCGTTAGAACTTACTTTTGACACACCCCCTTTTATTTTTTAATTCTTAATTTTTAATTCTTAATTCCCTACAGCCATTCTCCCATGAACGCATCCATCTCTTCCGCATGCGCTTCAAGGCTCTGGAGGAGCTTGAACTGTGCTTTCGTACGGATCAGGTTGTGTTTGGGGCTGTGGATCTTGTAGTACGTGTCGCCGTTGATGTAGTCGGTCAGGAAACGGACGGTCTGCATATAAGTCAACAGGCGGCCTCCATACGGGAGCAGCTTGATCTCCGTCGGTGTCAGGAATGACTTGGCTTTCTCCATGTAGCCGCGCGTGTAGGCTTTGAAGATGTCCATGTTGACGTTGACGTTGTCCAGGTTCTCATCGTCTTCGGCGCCGGTGTTGGCTCCTGTGCGGATGAAGTCGCCGATGTCGGACAGGACGAAGCCTGGCATGACAGTGTCGAGGTCAATCACACACAAAACTTTGTCGGTCTCGGCGTCGAACATCATGTTATTGACTTTCGTGTCGCAATGGTTCGTACGTTTCTTCAGCTTGCCTTCGCGATAGAGGCGTTCCTGGATGCACATGGCTTCGGCGCGTTTCTCGATCTCGTCGATCAGGTCTTTCACTTCGTCCAGACGTCCGGCGGCATTCGCTTTCACGGCGTCGTGGAACTGTTCGAGACGGAACTCCATGTTATGGAAGTTGGGGATCGTTTCGCCCAGTGTGCCTTCCGGAATATCGGACAGCATGGACTGGAAGTCGCCGAACGCCTTGCCGGCTTCGTAAGACAGTTCGGGTGTCACCTCTTCGTAGCTTTTGCTGTTCGGGATGAACAGGCATACGCGCCAGTAGCTGTCGCCGTCGAAGTAATACAGTTTGTTGTCTTTTGTCGGAAGGAAGGTCAGCACCTTGCGGTCGATGTCGCTTTCGCCTTTTTCCTCCAGTTTCTTACGGATATGTGAAGTGACGACCTGGATGTTGTTTTGCAACATATCCACATTGGTGAAGATCAAGTGGTTGATGCGTTGCAACACGTATTTGATTTCGCCTTTTTCGTTCGTTACTTTCAGCGTATCGTTGATGTGTCCGTTTCCGAATGGTTCTGCGGAAACAACTTTCTCTGTGAGCTGGAACTGGTCCAGGATGTTCAGCAATTGTTCTTTAGTTTTTGACATGGTATAATGTTAATTGATAAATGAAACTAAGCTGGTACACTGTTTTCATAAAGGAACTCAGGAGCGAATCCGATCTCATTATTCCAATCGATCGTAAAAGGATCAATATTGAATCGTTTGAAATAATTCAGATCACGAAGTTTGCTGCAAATTCCTTTAGACAGCAAGGAAGAAAAATCCATTAATTTTTCCTGGCCGTCACTAAACCAAATACGTAAAATATAATCGTGGACGTATTCGGCTTTTAATACAGTAAGCAATTTATTTCCGTTCATGATACAATACTACTTTAAAGGCTCAATTTTTAACGGCGCTTCATAATTGCAGAGACGTTCCCAATTTGCCAATAATTCGTCTTTATGTAAGTCAAGCCATTCATAAACCAACGTCAGAGCCCTTCTTGGCAAACAGCCTGTAATAATACCGTCTTTTATGGTGATTATCGCTTTATATTCCTCATACCATATATGGAAATGGGGAGGATTATGTTCATTTATATACATATAAATAACAATTCCATAGAAACGACTGATCTCTGGCATAGTTGACTGTTTTGAATAACTTTTAGACAAAGATATGTATTTCTTTCCAATCTTCTATGTTTTGTTCTGTGTAATCTGCTATTTCATCTTATAAACGGAATGTAATGATAATAAGAAAGGCCATCCCGTGAAGGACAGCCTTTCTTATTTCTTTTTATAATTGTCAATTGTCAATTCTACATTGTCAATTGAATAATTATTTCTTGTTGCGGTTACCGTAGCGGCTCATGAACTTATCGACACGTCCGGCAGTATCCACCAATTTAGCCTTACCTGTGTAGAACGGGTGAGATGTGCTGGAGATTTCGACTTTTACCAACGGATAAGTAACGCCGTCAATTTCGATCGTTTCTTTTGCATTGATAGTAGAACGAGTGATAAATACGTCCTCGTTTGACATGTCCTTGAATACTACAGGACGATAGTTGTCAGGATGAATTCCTTTTTTCATTGCTTTGTTATCTTATTTTTAATTTATATTCTTATTACTTAGTCTGGTAACCGGTATTTTGGGTTGCAAAGGTATGGATTAGAGTTGAACTAACAAAGAAAATCCAAGTATTTTTTCTCGGAAGTCTACTTTTGCGTTATTTTACATGTTCAAAAGCATAATGTTCACGGATAGTTATTATCTTTGTGCAAGATTTTCAATCATTAACGTAATAACATATACAACAATGGTAAATTACAAAGATTTAGGTTTGGTGAACACAAAAGAAATGTTCGCTAAAGCCATCAAAGGCGGATACGCTATTCCGGCTTTCAACTTCAACAACATGGAACAGATGCAGGCTATCATCAAGGCTGCTGTAGAAACAAAGTCTCCGGTTATCCTGCAGGTTTCCAAAGGTGCACGCCAGTATGCTAATGCAACTCTGTTGCGTTACATGGCTCAGGGTGCGGTTGAATATGCTAAGGAATTAGGATGTGAAAAACCTCAGATCGTTCTTCACCTGGATCACGGTGATACGTTTGAAACTTGCAAGAGCTGTATCGACTCCGGTTTCTCTTCTGTCATGATCGACGGTTCTCACCTGCCTTATGAAGATAACATTGCGTTGACTAAGAAAGTAGTTGAATATGCTCACCAGTTCGATGTAACCGTAGAAGGTGAACTGGGTGTTTTGGCCGGCGTTGAAGACGAAGTTTCTTCAGACCACCACACTTATACGAACCCTGAAGAAGTAATCGACTTCGCTACTCGCACAGGTTGCGATTCTTTGGCTATCTCGATCGGTACTTCTCACGGTGCTTACAAGTTCACTCCGGAACAGTGCACGATCGACCCTGTTACAGGCAAGATGGTTCCTCCTCCATTGGCATTCGACGTTTTGGATGCTGTAATGGAAAACTTCCGGGATTCCCTATCGTTCTTCACGGTTCTTCTTCTGTTCCGCAGGAAGAAGTTGAAACAATCAACAAATATGGTGGCGCTTTGAAGGCTGCTATCGGTATTCCTGAAGAATGGTTGCGTAAGGCTGCTACATCTTCTGTTTGCAAGATCAACATCGACTCAGACTCTCGTCTGGCTATGACTGCTGCTATCCGTCAGACTTTCGCTGAAAAACCGGCTGAATTCGACCCGCGTAAATATCTGGGCCCGGCTCGTGATAACATGGAAAAGCTGTACAAGCACAAAATTATCAATGTACTTGGTTCTAACGACAAACTCTAATTTCTGCAAGGGAACGAGATAAAGGAAAGGGGCGCCGGTCGGCGTCCCTTTTTTTATTTCGCCCAGCATGAACATATTCTAACGGGTGTAAGTCCCTAAAGCGCCCTGACAACGGTAAGCATACGGCTCACTCGATAATTATTGGAGATAACCACAAGGATGAGGCAAATTATACAATAACCCTCTTTTTTGGCGTTTTTCTATTTCGTCCGAAATCTTGATCCATTTTAGATTGACTCTTTTCACGGTTTTAATCTTCTTTACTGACAACAGATGGAGTGAGGTGCGCAGTCTGTTGCGAAAAACGTGCAATTTGATTACCAAAAGAAGGAAACGCCGACAAAGTGATAAAGCTTAACTCCCGGAGAATCGAATATTTGAAAATAAAACGGACGGCGTTCCAAATATCCCAAGGAAATTTAGGGGCTTTTTTGCCCTAAAGACGGTCCTCTTTTCAATTACGACCGTCCTAATCTCCATTGCGACCGTCCTAATCTTCGCGAGGTGCCGAGTGCACTACACATTAGCACGGTCGTGATGGCAAAGAGGACGGTCGTAATAGCTGAAAACACTCAAAAAAGGGGAAAAAGTCCCTTTTTGAGGTCAAAAAAGCGGATTAACATTTGTTTTATTTCGGATGTCTTTCGAACCTGAAAAATACGTTTTTTACAATAAGCCCCCTCTGCCGCAGGCTCTCTTTTGCCAAATAATGAATTTATCCCCAATTGCATCGCAGTTAAGAGAACCGCCGTATGCCGAACGGCACGTACGGTGGTGTGAGAGGTCGGAAAACGAAAGTAGGAGGAAAACTTCTACTTCGTTTTCCTCCTACTCGATTTTCCTTTTCAGCGGAGCCGGTTCGGAGATGCGCAGGCAACTGACGATCCCGGCAACGATGGCAAATGTCCCGGCCAGGTAGAGGCAAGCCTGGGTGCTGTGGTTGGGGACGAGGTTGAACATCATGGCGACCAGCGTGGCGCCTAACGTCTGTCCCAACAGGCGGGCCGTGCCCAACATGCCGCTCGCCCCGCCGCTTCGGTTGGTGGGAGCGGAGGAGATGATGGTGCTGTTGTTGGGCGTCTGGAAGAGGCCGAAGCCTGCCCCGCAGACAAACAGGCGCCAGATGATTTCTATATCGGTCGGATGGGTCGGCAACGTGGCGAGCAGGAACAGTCCGGTGGCGAATATGCTCATGCCGATGCCGCCTAAGATTCCCGGATGTATCTTTTCGACCAGGCGTCCGGCTGTCGGCGCCATGATCATGGTGGCCAGCGGCCAGGGTGTCAGGAGCAGTCCGGTGGCGACATCGCTTCGTCCTAACGTGTTCTGGAAGAAGAAGGGCAGGGAGATCATCGCTAACATCTGTGCCGTGAACGAGCTGATCGAGGTCCCGATGGAGAGCGAGAAGATCGGTATCCGCATCAGGTCGACAGGGAGCAGTGGGAAGCGCTGGCGCAGCTGGCGGCGGACGAAGAAGAAGCCGATGACCCCTAACGCCACGACTCCGCAGACGATCAGGACGGCGCTTTTCTTATGGGCAATCCCTTCTAACGAGAAGATTAGGAGCCCGAAGGTCAGCGCGTTCATCAGGCAGCTTGTCTTGTCGAAGCGCCTGCCGTAGGTCTTGACCGGATTCTGGGGCAGATGGGAGAGGCCGATCATAAGGGCGGCAATGCCTAACGGCACATTGACGGCGAACAGCCAGTGCCACGAGCCGAGCGACAGGATGGCCGATGCGATGGTCGGGCCGGCCGCTATCGAGACGGCGACGACGAGGGCATTGAGCCCCATGCCTCTGCCCAGAAACTTTTTCGGATAGATAATGCGCAGCAACGCCGTGTTCACGCTGGTGATGGCGGCCGCCCCGAATCCTTGCAGGATGCGGGCTGCCGTCAGTGTCCAGAAAGAACCCGACAGGGCGCAGATCAGGGAAGTGACGCTGAACAGGGCGATGCCCGACAGGTAGATGCGCCGGTAGCCGTAGATGTCTCCGAGGGAAGAGAAGGAGAGAAGTGAGATCGTGATGGCTAACTGATAGGCGTTCACGACCCAGATGGTGACGGACGGTTCCGTCCCTAAGTCGCGTGCAATGGTCGGCAGGGCGACGTTGGCGATTGTCCCGTCGATTACGGACATACCGACGCCCAAGGCCGTGGCGAGGATCGCCCAGTAGCGCTTGGGCAGCGGCAGTCCGTCGGTTTCGTTTACTGTTATTGCTCGATTGGCAGATATCATTCTTTTCTATTTAATCACTTCCCGTACGGCATGCAGCATCGGTTCGACTGTCAGCGGGCTGCCGGTCGCTTCCTGCATCCATCGGTTGGGCGTCAGGCGTCCCTGGCGGAAGATGCGTTCGACCTCGGTGGCGAAGTCTTTTCCTTCCAGGTACTGGTCCAGCTGGAACTCGATGATCTGCCCGAAGGCGTAGGCCGACAGATACAGCGGATAGCTGATCATGTGCGAGTAGACAGCCAGCACCGTCTCGTCTTTCACGCCGAAAACGGGAGCATAATATTTATTCCATATCTCCTTGGACAGGGAGATCGTTGCTTCTTTCAGTTGTCCCGCCGTTGCGTCGGGATGCGCATACATCCATTTCCAGACGGAGATGTCCAGCATGGAGACGCCGCATATTTCGTACATGCTCCATATCTTGTCCAGGACGTCCATCGCCTGCTTGTCCGGGTTCTTGTCTGCGATGCCTAACAGTTCCAGGTCCCGTTTCTGGAAGACGAAGGCTAAGGCTTCGGTGAAGGCCGTGTTGGGCACGCCGCTCAGCATGTAATAATCCACGTCGTACATGGACAAGGTCTGCTCCACGTTGTGTCCGAACTCATGGATGGCGATGTTGTAGCCCTTATAATCCATGCCGGTTTCCGGGATGCGGGTGCGCAGGTGGGATTGTTGTCCCTTCATGGCTGCTCCCCAGGCGTGGCCGGAGCCGCGGGCGGCGTCGACCGTGATCTTGTCGGCCAGGTAGCGGGCGCGTTCGGGCGCGAAGCCGGCTTTTTGCAGGATGTTCGGCAGGTCTTTATCCAGCGCTTCGGCGTTGGGATAGAGGGCTTGCGTCTGTTCGTTCAGCTTCGTCTCGTCCAGGTTGCTGCGCGCCTTGAAGCCGTCGTACCAGATGTCGTAGGCTTCTAACTTGCGGCCGAGGCGTTTGGAGATCATTTTGCCGACGGCTTTCAGCTCCGGGGCGGAGAGGAATTCGTCGAACAGTTTCTCCACGTCTGCCAGCGACACTTCCATGTCTTCCGAGAACTTCCGGTCAATAAAGGTGTTGCCCGTATATTTGTCAATCTCCTGCATGGCCTTGAAGTTGTTCAGCATCTTCTGGTAGCGGGTGGTCAATTCGGGCGTTCCCTGCACCTGTTTCCCGTCCAGTGTGATTTGGTTTGCGTACGGGTCCCATTCGTATTTGCCGGAGTTGATGACTTCGACAGGGATGTCCTGCGCAATAATCCGCTTCATCACTTCGTAGACGGTGCGCTGTTTGTCGAGGCCTTCTTTTCCTTTGTTGTAGTTGGCCTTTATCTCGTCGCGCAGGTTCCAGTGCGAAAGCAGGATCATGTCTTTAGGAAACAACAGTTCCCCTTTTTTGTTCAACACATGGCCCATATAAATATTGTAGGCCGAGATGTAGATGTCGGCATCGCTTTCCGCATTGCCGGCGGCTTGCAGGGCTGTCGCCGGGATGCGTTCGGTGAACATGTCGCCCAGGCGGGCATAAGCCCAGGCCTTCCGGTCGGAGCCCAATTGCTCTTTCTCTTCCAGCGTGTAATGGGGGAAGTTGAGCATGACGATGAATGCGATTTTGTTTTGATAGAAGTCGTCCTGCAGATGGGTGCCCGGGCTGTAGGAGCCGAACATCTCATCGACGGCGTGGAGCGGGCCGGTCGGCTGGTGCAGGTTCTTCATCAGGCGGAGGGACATCTCGTTGAAGTAGCCGCTGATGCCTTCCATATAGTCGCTGATTTTCAGGAATACTTGTTCTTTCTCGGCCGGGTCGGCGATGTAGTTCTTTTCGCAGAAGGCTTTGAATGCTTCAGCGCTTCCGTCGGATTCCTGCCAGAGGCGGGCGGCTTGGCGGACTCCTTTTTCGATGGCTTCCTTGTTCTTGCCGTCTTTGGCGGTAAGAGACTGGATGATCGACTGGACGACCGGCGGATCGATCTCTGCGTGACCGTTCAGGCAGGCAAGTGTACAGACCAGCATAAGGCAGATGTGTTTAGTTAGTTTTACCATGTTATTCGTATTATTTAGATTGGATTTATTCATCTTCAGGAATCATTGTCCGGTTACAAATGTAGGGATAATATTCGTATCTTTGCAGGACATAAACGTGAATAAGGATAGATGAAAATGAAAAAGAATTGGGTTTTGGGCATTGCCGTGTGCGGCATATTGTCTGTGTCAGATGCAGCGTACGGGCAATCTATTAAGGATATTTTGAACTCGGCAGCCGTGAAAGACGCCGTCACTGCTGTGACCGGGGGCAAGAAGCTGACAGTGGAAAATCTGGCGGGGACCTGGACGTACGTGAATCCCGGTATCCAGCTCGAAGGGGATAATGCCTTGAAGAATGTGGCGGCGAGTGTGGCTGCTTCCGAGATGGAGAAGAAGCTGAAGGAATATTGCGCCAAAGTCGGAATCGTGGAAGGTGCATTCAACTACACATTCAATTCGGACAGCACGTTCACGAATGTCCTGAAGGGCAAGACGCTGAAGGGAACTTATTCCTTTAATCCGGACGAGAAGACGATGGAGCTACATTACGGGAAGATCGGCAAGTCGAAACTGACTACCATGACGGCGCATGTCGTCCTTTCCAATGACGAGCTTTCACTGCTTTTCGATGCGGACAAACTGCTGGATTTCCTGACGAAGCTCTCTGCCGTTTCCAAGAATACGACTTTGCAGACGCTGAACAAGCTGGCAAGCCAGTATGACGGGATGATGCTGGGATTTGAATTGAAGAAATAAAGTAAATACATAAAAAAGAAGCCAGGGTTTGTAATGATACATTCCCTGGCTTTTTTATTTGGAAAGATGATGGCCCTTAAATGTCACATGCGCAGAGCGTCGGGATTAGGTTACGGTCGCCATATGCGTTGTCTACGCGGGCAACGTTGATCCAGAATTTGCTGTCGTGCAACCATTCCAGCGGGAAGGCTGCTTTACTGCGCGGATATTCGTGTTTCCATTCGTCGGCCGTTACTTCGTATTCCGGGTGGGGAGCGTTTTTCAGTACGTTGTCTTCCTTCGAAGCCTTTCCTTCTTCCACTTCCTTGATTTCATCCCAGATGCATTCCAGCACTTCGACGAAACGATCCAGTTCGGCTTTGCTTTCGCTTTCGGTCGGTTCGACCATCAGTGTGCCGTGAACCGGGAAAGAAAGTGTCGGTGCATGATAGCCGAAGTCCATCAAACGCTTGGCGATATCGCCCTCGTCGATGCCGGAGCGTTCTTTCACCGTGCGGCATTCTAAGATCAGTTCGTGACCCACGCGGCCTGTTGCACCGGTGTAAACGATTCCGTATGTATCTTTCAGCTTGGCTGCCAGATAATTCGCATTCAGGATTGCTGTCTTAGTGACTGTTTCCAGACCTTCTGTTCCTAACATGCGGATATAAGCGTACGTGATCGGTAGAATACCGGCGCTGCCATAAGGAGCGGCGGATACCGTGTTCAGTTCGCTTCCCCACAAAACCGGATGTTGCGGCAGGAACGGAACCAGATGTTCGGCTACGCAGATCGGACCCACACCGGGGCCGCCGCCTCCGTGAGGAGAAGAGAAAGTCTTATGCAGGTTCAGGTGGCAGACGTCAGCCCGATCGTTCCCGGGTTGGTCAAGCCGACCTGTGCGTTCATATTGGCGCCGTCCATATAGAGCTGACCGCCGCAAGCGTGGACAATGTCGCACATTTCTTTGATGTCCACTTCGAAGATACCGTGAGTAGACGGATATGTGATCATGCTGGCAGCCAGATTATCCTTGTTGGCTTCAGCCTTTGCGCGGAAGTCTTCGAGGTCGATGTTCCCTTTATCGTCACACTTCACCGTGACAGTCGTGAAACCGCATTGGATGGCACTTGCCGGGTTTGTCCCGTGGGCGGAAGCCGGAAGCAGAACGACATTGCGATGTCCTTGTCCGATGCTTTCCAGATAAGCGCGGATCACGCGCAGACCGGCATATTCACCGGCTGCACCCGAATTAGGCTGGAACGTGCAACCCTTGAAGCCTGTAATCTCACACAGGTAAGCGGACAGGTTTTCGATCAGTTCCTTGTAGCCTTCTACCTGGTCTTCCGGTGCATACGGATGGATATTCATAAATTCCGGACGGCTGAGCGGCAGCATGCTGGAAGCCGGATTCAGCTTCATGGTGCAGGAACCTAAGGAAATCATGGACTGTGCCAATGAGATATCTTTGCGGCCCAGACGGGTGATGTAGCGCATCAGCTCCGTTTCGGTATGATATTTCTTGAACACGTCTTCCTGCAGGAAGTCGGATGTGCGGGCGAATTTCGGATCGAAGTAAGTCTTTTCGGGAACAGCTTCTTTCAGCATATAATCTTTTCCGGCGGCACCGGCGAAGATGTACAGCAATACGCCGATATCAGTCGGCTGTGTCGTTTCATCCAGGCTGACGCCCACCTGTCCGGCTTCGAAATAGCGCAGGTTTACTTTGCATTCCAATGCGATTTCGCGGAGTGCATTGATTGAAACATGTTCCGGAAGCTGGATCTTCAGCGTGTCGAAATAGTCCTTGTTCAATTGTTTGTAGCCCAGCTTTTCCAGTTCCCCGGCCAGGAATCCGGCAGAGGCGTGGATGCGTCCGGCAATGTTCTTCAAGCCTTCGGCTCCGTGATAAACGGCGTAGAAGCCGGACATGGTGGCAAGCAAGGCTTGGGCCGTACAAATATTGGAAGTCGCTTTCTCGCGTTTGATATGCTGTTCGCGTGTCTGCAATGCCAGGCGGTAAGCGGCATGTCCGTAAGCATCTTTGGAAATACCGATGATGCGTCCGGGGATGGAGCGTTTATACTCGTCCTTTGTCGCAAAGAAGGCAGCAGACGGACCGCCGTAGAACATCGGAATACCGAAGCGCTGGCTGCTTCCGAACACCACGTCCGCGCCCCATTCTCCCGGAGGAGTCAGCAAGACGAGGCTCATCAGGTCGGCAGCAACGGCTACGCGGGTCTCATTTGCGTTGGCACGTGCGATAAAGGCTGCATAGTCTTCAATTGAACCGTCGGCATTCGGATACTGTACGATCGCACCGAATACATCCGGCGTAAATTCGAATGTCTTATAGTCACCCGTAACAACCCGGATGCCTTGCGGAATCATGCGGGTGTGGATAACTGCCAATGTTGAGGCAAATACGTTTTCGTCTACGAACAGCGTGTTGGCTCCGGCTTTTGCCTGTGCGCGGCTCCGGCTTCCATAGAACATGGTTGCAGCTTCGGCTGCGGCAGTCGCTTCGTCAAGCAGCGAGCAGTTTGCCAGGGGCAGACCTGTCAGTTCGCAAACAACTGTCTGGAAATTCAGCAGCGCTTCCAAGCGGCCCTGCGACACTTCTGCCTGATAAGGCGTGTACGAAGTGTACCAAACCGGATTCTCGAATACATTACGCTGGATAGGAGCCGGGCAAACAGTGTCGTACCAGCCCATTCCGATGTAAGAAGTGAAAACTTCGTTTTTGGAAGCCAGTTCCGAGATGTGTTCGGCAAACTCGCGTTCTGTCATGGGTTCGGGAAGGTTAAGCGGCTCTTTCAAGCGGATGTTGGACGGGATGGTCTGATCGATCAGCTCGTCAACCGACTTAACACCGATGGCTTGCAGCATGGAAGGAATGTCTTCCGCCGAAATACCTACGTGACGGTTTACAAATTTATTTGTGTCCATAATATTATGTAGTTTATAAATAGGGATTATTAAACTTTTCGTCGAAGACTCTCGTCTCCGGTCCGTGCCCCGGATAGATGACGGTCTCGTCGGGCAGGGAGAGGAGTTTGTCGCGGATGGCAGCTACCAGCACTTCCTGGTTTCCACCCCAGAGGTCCGTACGGCCGATGCTTCCGGCAAACAAGGCGTCGCCGACAATAGCAAAGCCGTTTTTTTTATTATAGAAAGCAACACTGCCGGGAGAATGTCCGGGAACGGTCAGCACCTGCAGCTCGGATGTCCCGAACTTGATGATTTCGCCTCCGACAATATATTTTTCTACCGGAACGTTTTCCACGTGCTGGCGTAGCCCAAACAGTTTGGCCTGTTCGTCAGGCGAAGGCAGCTTCTCTACATCCAGCTTGTTGGCTTCCGGGTTGAGTCCGTATGTCTTGTGTATAAAACCGTTCCCGAACACATGATCCACATGCAGATGCGTACAAAGCAGATGCTTTAGCGTCAGTTTGTTCTCGGAAATGAAGTCGCTCAACTCCTTTTCCTCTTCCTTGCGGCAACAGCCACAGTCGATCAGCACGGCTTCGCGTGTTTCGTCATACAACAGGAATGTGTTTTCCTGGAAATAGTTAAACTCGAACGATTTTATTGTAATCATAACGGTACGTACACTACTTTTTTAGTTTGGAAAAATTCTTCTTTAAAATGGTCACTCAGGTTGAGACTGACAGCTTGATTGCGGAATGGCAATATTTCATGCTGTAATTCCCCTCCCTTCAAACAAATCAAACCATTCGGAAGAGCATTTTGTTGTTCCTTTTTAATATTCTTACGGGCAATTTTCACCAGATCGGCAAGCGGCATGACGGCGCGGCTCACGACAAAGTCGAAAAGCCCCTTTTCCTCCTCGGCGCGGCAGTGGCGGAAGGTGACGTTTTTCAGGCCGATCGCTTCGGCAACGGCTTGTCCGACTTTGATCTTTTTCCCGATGCTGTCCACCAGATGGAATTGCACGTCCGGCATCAGGATTGCCAACGGGATACCGGGAAAACCGCCTCCCGTACCGATGTCCATCACGGTTGATCCGTCTTTGAACCGCAACATCTTCGTCAGCCCTAACGAGTGGAGGACATGATGCAGATAGAGATTCTCTATATCTTTGCGCGAAATCACATTGATTTTAGCGTTCCAGTCCGCATATAGGGGAAATAAGGCGTCTATCTGTGCTTGCTGCCCGTCCGTCAGTTCCGGAAAATAGGCTTTTAGAATAGACAATTGGCTATTGACAACTGCCGATTGTTCGTTGGCGGTCGACTGTGTTTCGTTTGTGTTGATAAGCTCCATTAACGATAGGTATATGAAGTATTATTTCTTACTTTTTAATTCTTAATTCTCAATTAACTTCGAAACCGGGCTGTCTTTCTTCAACAAATACTGGATTTCATCATAAGGAAGAAATACGTTTGTAGCCCCTACGACATAGGCTGCTATCTCATATTCATTGAATGTATAGGTGATCCCGTTCCCGTCGATCAGGAAATTGCCGTTCGGAAAGATTTCTTCGACACTGAAGAAACCGATGTTTTCCAGGTCTTTTGCATTCTCCACATTGTTTTGCTTGGCAATATGGTCGACCAGTATCTGGGCGAGGCTGTCTTGGAAGTTATCGATAAAGATGTCTTCTTCCGTGATCGCATTGCCTGTTTTGAGGTTGATCACATGATTATTATATGCGTGCGCTCCATGCGCTCCACCTGTGTAATTCTCAAATCTCACGATATAGCTCAGAATATCATTCTGGTTGTAGGCGATTTCGTCGGACGATGATTCATAATAAGAGAACCAGGCTCCGACCGGCAGATCGTCTTTTTTCTCCAACTCGGCCTTGAAGTCGGTTTCCAACTCCTTGTAGGCATCCAGATAATCTTCCGTGTATTTGGCTGCTGCATCTTCCGGTGACAGATTTTCATAGTTTTCCCCAAAGTAGGAGAGAACGAAGTCGTCTTGGATCTTCTTCAGTATCTCTTTGTTTGCGAATTTGACCGGATAGATGAAGTTTAATTGGAAGTCACAATTGGGATTATCCGGATTCTCTAACAGGTGGTATGTCTTTTCTACCCGGATGGAATCGAACTTGATTTCATTGTCCGCCGTCTGTTTTGTACTGGTGTTACAGCTTGTTACAAACACACCCAAAAGGAAACATACAATCAGACTTTTGCATATTTGTGTACTCATCGGAATCATAGATTTTAGATAATACTTTATGATGCAAATGTACGCTATTATCTTTTAATAAACGAATGCTTCCTTTTTAAATTTTCTTTGCGGGCGGATCGATATGCTTCAATATACGGAAATAGAGTAAAAATAATCTTCGAAATGCTTGTTGTATATACAAATGTATATTACCTTTGTGTTGTCAGTTCAATAACGATGAACCAAGAAAAGGAGCTAAAGGCTCAAATAAGACAATTAGATAACAATCTGTTGTTTATTCTTCTTACTGGGAAACTTTGCAAAAGCAAGGTGTGTCGAAAGAAGAACTCTTTAGAAGATTGGATGTTTTGTTAGACAAACGTTTGATTCTGATGGAAGAGTTGAAAGGTTAATCCAAGCTCCCCCTTAGTGGGGAGCGAACTGACTAAAAAAGAAGGTTTATATATGGCTGGCTACGAAGAATTAAAAAAAGATTTTCTCTTAATGAGAGAGAAGTTTAATAACTTGGAAGAAAACGCGAGGAGTTCTTTTCAAGAGTATATAGACCAATATGTGGCTCATAAGACACCGGAGGAAGCCCGGATGATTGCAGATATCATGTTGGAATGTATTAATGAAGACATTGATAAAGTCGATGTCTTAATCCGGGAAACTCGATTGAGAAAGGTGTTGGAAAAAGTTTACGATGCAGTTTCATGGAGTTATATTGCGAAAACGTACTTTGGGAAAAGCCGTTCGTGGCTGAATCAACGCCTGAATAACTTCCTTGTAAACGGAAAAGAAGTTCAATTTACTCCGGAAGAATTAGGTCAATTGCAGAAAGCTTTATTTGACTTGAGCGGAGACATACGAAATACAGCTCTTGAATTGGGCGTTCATTGATACTGACATTATCAATTAAAGAAAGTCCGGTCACTTCATTGTGCCGGGCTTTTTATTTTTCTTTCGTTTGTGCGTTTTTGCACGTACGGCGTACGAATTCGTACAATCGTCTTAAAGGGTGTTGTTCTTATTTGATTGCTAATTAGGATTTTCCGGAAATGGCATGGTCTTTGCGTTATTATTTGTATTAAACAAATACTGTGTCTATGTTTAAACATTATGTAAAGGTCGCACTCCGGCTGATAAAACGGAGTTTTTTGTTTTCGTCTATCAATATGCTGGGTTTTGTATTGGGGATGACGGCTGCTTTCCTGATTTACCTCTGGGTGGTGGATGAGTTGACATTTGAAGATTTCCAGAAAGATGCGGACTCTATTTATCGGGTGGTGACAGTCGATAAATTTGATGACGGCCGGCTTGTGAACAAAGGAAACGGGGGAAGTGCCGCGTTGAGCAATGCTTTTCGCAAAGAGTTCCCGCAAGTCGAGGATGCGACTTTTATCCGTAGAGAAGGACAACGCCCTTTCTTTTTGGGAGAAAAGCAATATGAGGCGGATGTCGCCTACGTCGATACGACTTTCTTTCGTTTTTTTAGTTTCCCTGTCTTGTCCGGCGATCCGAACCGGATTCATACCGAACCGGCCTCTGTTGTGATTTCCGACCGGATGGCGCGTAAGCTGTTTGGTACGGATAATGCCGTCGGAAAGGAGTTTCAGGGTGTTTATTACGGCCCGGTGGCGTATTATAAAGTGGCGGCGGTCATAGCCGTACCGCGTAAGTCTCATATCCAGGCGGATATTTTTTTCACCGGCAGTGAATATCTGAAAGGCAGTAATATCGTGTTTGGTTCGTCATGGGGACCTTTTACAGAAGCCTTAGTTTATGTTAAGATGGGAAATATAAGGATGACTTATGCGGATCGAAAACGGATGAGCCTGCTGATGAAGGAACATACGG
Source organism: Parabacteroides sp. AF48-14 (assembly GCF_003477465.1). Classification (NCBI taxonomy): domain Bacteria; kingdom Pseudomonadati; phylum Bacteroidota; class Bacteroidia; order Bacteroidales; family Tannerellaceae; genus Parabacteroides; species Parabacteroides sp. AF48-14. The sequence continues at coordinate 115,961 of NZ_QUDI01000003.1, read as the reverse complement.
GAGATGATGTTTATCTGATGTTCCAACCTTTGAAAGAAATCCATCTGCATACGAACTTTGAAGATGTGGCGGTCAGGAACCACGGAAGCCTTTCGCTGATCTGGCTGTTCTCGGCACTGGCGTTGTTGGTTATTTTTATGGGAGCGTTCAATTTTACGACTTTGTCGACGGCGCGTGCCTCTTTGCGATTTCGGGAGATTGGGGCGCGAAAGGTGTGCGGCGCCAAGCGGCAGGCGCTGGTGATGCAATTCCTGTCGGAAAGTATCGTGCAGGCTTTTCTTTCCCTCGTGCTGGCTTTGGCGTTGACCGAATTGTTGTTGCCGTTCTTTAATATGTTTGTCGGAAAGGATATCCGGTTGGTCTTTTCGTGGGAAGTTGTTTGGTTTATCTTGCTGGGCATATTAGGAATCGGGGTTTTGGCGGGAAGTTATCCTGCCTTGTATATGTCGTCCCTCAATCCTTTACTGGCATTTAAAGGCGGGAAGATATCCGGAAAGAAAGGCGATTTCATTAAAGGGTTGGTTTGTGTACAGTTTTTCATTGCTATCTTGTTGGTGATCTGTACGTCGGTTATATTCAAACAGCTGTATTATATGCAGCATAAGGATTTAGGGTTGGACAAAGAGAACATCGTTTCCGTCAAGACAAATCTTTGGTATGAGGTAGACGCTTATAAAAAGGAAGTCCTGAAAAATCCGAATGTGAAGAGCGTGTCGATGGGCACGCAAATAGATAATTATCTGGAAGGTTATGACGTAGAATCCTTAAAGGAATTTACCTGGCAGACGAATGACGAAATGAGTAAAATGAAGGCTGCTTTTCTCTTTGCTGACGGCGACTTTGTGAAGACGTACGGCATTCAGATATTGAAAGGAGAAGCCTGAAATCGGATTATGACGCCTATTGGAGGTATGAGAACCGCATGGTAATGATCAATGAAACAGCCTGGAAGCAGATGCACGTAGAAGACCCGATCGGGATAGAAACAAATTTAGGAAAGATTGTAGGTGTGGTGAAAGACTTTAACTTTTCGCCTTTGCGGAAGCCGATCCTGCCTGTATGTATCTTCTATACTCCTGAAAATATGTATTCCCTCCATTTTAAAATAGCTCCGGAGAATAAAGCGGAGACGATACGTTTTCTGAAAGAACTATATGAACGGATGAACCCGGGGCAGTTCTTCACTTATGAGTTTTTTGACGATGCTTTGTCCCGGACTTATGCTCCGGAACGGCAACAGGGATACGTCTCGTTGATATTTACTTTTATTGCGATCCTCATAGCGATGATGGGCGTGTTCGGACTGGTCGCCCTTTCGGCGCAGCAGCGGACGAAGGAGATCGGGATTCGTAAAGTGAACGGGGCGCATACGGAACGGATTGTCAAGATGTTCTGTCGGGAATATATGCTGAAGCTTGCGATTGCATTTGTGGTGGCATGTCCGGTCGCATACTTTCTGATGCACAACTGGCTGGCAGGTTTTGCTTACCGGACGACGTTGAGCTGGTGGTTGTTTCCGTTGGCAGGCCTGATTATCCTGTTGATTACGCTCCTGACCGTTATCGGCCAGAGTTACCGGTCTGCTTCACAGAATCCGGTCAAGTCATTACGATATGAATAATAATAAGAAGAAGATATGAAACTGATTTATTTTGCTCTTTGCCTGCTCGTGTCGTTGGGCAGCAGTTGTAAGAATAAGAACCCGAATCTGAGTAAGGATGAACTATTTTCGGAGATGGAACAGGTTTCCGAGGTGGAAGTCGCAGATACATCTTCGGTGATGACGGAAGGCCACGTACCGCCAGCCGGAATCCGTTATGCGGCAAAGCTGGACCGGAGCGAACCTTTGATTCATCTGGATATCGAGGCGGCATTGCGGAATGTCCGGCCTGTAAAGTTGAGTGACTTCGGGAAAGAGATTGTCTATCACCGGATTGGTGTATTCGAACATGGAATAGATGCTTCGTTCACTCCGGTGGAGGACGGCTACTTGGTGATTTGTGCGGAGGGATTATGGTGGCTGGATAAAAACTTGAAGAAAGACAAGCTGCTGATAAAGAACGATGTTGAGTTTATGTCGTCCGGTGATTTTGAAGGATACAGTCCGCACTCTATGCTGAAGAGTTATGATTACGATCCGTCTTCCCGCTCCGTTTATTGCCAGTTCTTTTTGGAAGATAAGAAGAATAAAAGTTTTGTAATGTACACGTCGCGTATTCCATTGGCGGAATTACGACAGCGTTCTTCTCCGATGGATCTGAATGATTTGCCGAAATGGCTTAAAACGAAGGATGAGCCGAATGTTTTTGCCGGATAGCGCGTGTTTTTACTGTTAAGAATGGCTTTGCACTGTATCGGGAAAGTCTGAATGCGCTTTATACGTTTGCTGCCAACGGAGATACACTATGCTATTTTGCTCCGGGGAGCGGTGAGTTTAAGGCGATGAAAGGGACTATCAGGAATGCCGAGAGCAGCGATCTCTATAAATATAAAGGGCAGGAGTGTTTCCGGTTGGCCTATACCGACACCTTGTTCCGTATTTTGGATGCGTCTACGTTCCGTCCTGCCTATAAGATCGATTTCGGTACGCATCAGGCAACCCGTGCGGAAGGGCTGAATCCTGCTGTCGATTTATCGGATAAATATCTGGTTCATAACCTCACGGAAACGGATGACTACCTGTTTCTTAGCCTGACACAGAACCATGATTGCCCGAACACCCGGAATGCCGGAACAGTCAAGTTCTTTCAGGTTATTTATAATAAGAAAAACGGCGAGCTCTATTCTTTTGTCGACAAAACAAAAAAGACGGTTCCCGGACTTATCCCGAACGATTTGGACGGAGGTATCGGTTATTGGCCTAAGATACAGATGAACGGGCAGCCTTATATGCTGCTGATCGGGCGTGCGTTGAAACGTGCGGTTCCTGCCGACCGGCTATCGAAAATTCCAGCATTGCAAGGGTTGGAGGATAAAGAAATGGTTTTAATAACAGTACGATAACTATTTTAAGAGGATTAGAGATGTTGAAACACTATGTCAAAGTCGCCCTCCGGTTGATAAAACGGAGTTTCCTGTTCTCGTCTATCAATATGTTAGGCTTTGTGATAGGGATGACTGCCGCTTTCCTGATTTATCTCTGGATTGTGGACGAGTTGACGTTTGAAGATTTTCAGAAGAACAGGGATTCGATCTACCGGGTAATTGCGGTAGAACAAGATGCCGGCGGAGAGGTGAAGGAATCTGCCTATACGGTGGCGCCGTTGAGCAAAGCCTTCCGGGATGAGTTCCCGCAGGTGGAGAATGCTACTTTTACGCTGAACTTCGGAACTTTGAATCTGCATTCGGGAGCGAACCTGATCGAGGCTAAATACATGTATGTGGATACTACTTTCTTTGATCTTTTCAGCTTTCCGGTCGTTGCCGGCGATCCTGCACTGATGAAACGGGACCCGCAACAGATCGTGCTGGCCGAATCGGCTGCACGGAAGCTGTTTGGCGAAACATCGGCTGTCGGCAGGGAAGTGACTTGCCGGTTCCTGGGGCAAACATTCCGCTATAAGGTGGCGGCTGTCCTGGAAATCCCGCGTAAAAGTCATATAAAGTTTGAAGTGTTGTTGAGCGAACAGGCTTATCCGGCTCCGGTCGGTTGGGATTTTACCGAGGGGACAACCGTGTATGTCCAATTAAGGAAGGGAACGGTTTTGTCCGACGCCGACCGGGAGAAGATGGGGCGCGTCTGGCTCAGCCATGATGAAAAAGGGAAATCTCTGGTGTTCCAGCCTTTGGAAGATATCCATTTGCATACTTCTTTTAAAGACCCGGAAGTGGATAATCATGGGAATATGTCCCAGATCTATCTGTTTATGGTTCTGGCTGCACTGATTATCTTTATGGGAGCGTTCAATTTTACAACCTTGTCTACGGCACGCGCTTCCCTGCGCTTCAAGGAAGTCGGAGTGCGGAAGGTGACGGGGGCGAAGCGTAAGACGCTGGTGGTGCAATTCCTGGCGGAGAGCCTGGTACAAGCTTTTCTCTCGCTGGTTCTGGCATTGGCACTGACGGAATTGTTGTTGCCGTTTTTCAATCACCTTGTCGGGAAAGATATCCTGTTGACATTCGGTTGGCAGACTTTGCTGTTTGTCCTGTTCGGGATTATCGGAGTCGGTTGCCTGGCCGGTGCGTTCCCAGCTTTCTATATGTCGTTGTTCAATCCGTTGCAGGCCTTTAAGGGCGGACGGGCGACCGGGAAGAAAGGTTTGCTGATCAAAGGGTTGGTGTGCGTGCAGTTTGTCATTGCCATAACGATGGTGTTTGCGACTTCTGTCGTATTCAGGCAACTTCATTATCTGCAAAATGCGGATTTAGGGTTGGATAAAGAAGATATGATTGTGGTCGATTGCGGATTCTTCGACCTGATGTCTTATATGGGAGGTTACGGGATAGACGATTATAAACAAGCCGTACTGAAAAATCCGAATGTGAAACAGGTCACCGGAGGGGCTGAACTCTCGAATTATCTTCAGGGACATAGTTTTGAGGAGAGTGTCTTCAGCTGGGCGGACGCGACCGGACAGGTCGATTCGTTGAAAGCGGTAGGGATGGCCGGTGACGCGGATTTTATGGAGACATTAGGGCTGACTCTACTGAAAGGCAAGCCGTTCGGCGCAGACAAGAACGCTTTTATGGAGGGTGCGTATGCGAAAGAGTTGTCGATCGTCATTAACGAAACAGCCTGGAGGATGATGCAAGTGGAAAACCCGGTCGGTATGCTTCTCCAGAACAAAGGCGGGTATGGAGAGACGTCGAGGATAGTCGGCGTCGTGAAAGACTTTAACTTCCAACCTCTGCGGGAAAAGGTAAAACCTGCTTTTTTGTATTATTCCCGCCGGTTCTTGAACATCCTTTATATAAAGATATCACCAGTGAACAAGGCTGAAACGTTGAAGTTCCTGAAAGAAGAATATGAGAAGATGCGTCCGGACAATGTGTTTACTTACCGTTTTTTCTCGGATGCCCTTCGCCAGAATTATGCCCATGAACGCCAACTTGGACAGATGTTTTTGATCTTTACTGTACTTGCTATTCTTGTCGCCATGATGGGTGTCTTCGGTCTGGTCGCCCTTTCGACAGCGCAACGGACAAAGGAAATAGGTATCCGGAAGGTCAACGGCGCTCATTCGGACCGGATCGTGAGGATGTTCTGCCGGGAATATATGATTTGGGTCGGCGTAGCGTTTGTGATTGCCTGCCCGTTGGGTTATCTCTTTATGGCTCGCTGGTTGAGCAACTTTGCTTATCAGGCAACGGTCGGCTGGTGGCTTTTCCCGATGGCGGGACTGGTTATTCTGCTGATTACGATACTGACAGTTATTGTCCAGACCTGGCGTGCCGCTTCCCGGAATCCGGTGAGATCATTGCGTTATGAATAAAGAATAAAATAGATATAAAGATATGCTGAAACATTATGTAAAAGTCGCACTCCGACTGATAAAGAGGAGTTTTCTGTTTTCATCCATCAATATGTTGGGTTTCGTGGTCGGGATGACGGCCGCTTTCCTGATCTATCTTTGGATTGTGGATGAGTTGACGTTTGAGGATTTTAATAAAAACAGGAATGAGGTTTACCGGGTGATAAGGGAGGTTGAGAATGCTGATGGGCAGGTTCCGTCTACGGCTACACCGTTAAGTGGAATATTCCGGAAAGATTATCCGAAAGTTGAGAATGCTACATTTATTAAATATAGTAATGCAGCTGATTTTCATTTCGGAAATGATTTTATTGTGGCGAAACTGGCGTATGTGGATACAACGTTTTTCGATGTGTTTGATTTCCCGGTTGTAGCAGGTGATCCCAAGTTGATGAAGAAAGATCCGCAACAAATCGTAATATCGGAAGAAACGGCAAAGAGAATGTTTGGTAATGCTTCGGCTATAGGGAAAGAGGTGATTCATAATTTTTGGAGGGAGCAACGGCCTTATAAAGTAGCCGCTGTATTGAAAGTTCCGCGCAAGAGTCATATCCAGTTTGATGTATTGATCGGTTGGAACTCTTTTTTGTCTTATCATAAAGAAGAGGAAAATAATTGGGGTTGGTCAGAACGAATGCATGTTTATATCCAGTTGAAAAAGGGACAGAAATTGACTGATGCAGATCGGTTGGCAATGCGTAATCTATGGCTCGATCATTCACAATGGGGGAAACCGTTGGATTTCCAACCATTGTCTGATATTCACCTGCGTACGACTTTCAAAGAGCCGGATGATGTGTATAATCACGGTAATATGCAGCAAATCTATTTGTTTGCGGCTTTGGCTGCTTTGATTGTCTTTATGGGTGCGTTCAACTTTACCACGTTGTCGACTGCACGTGCTTCTCAACGTTTTAAGGAGATCGGTGTGAGGAAAGTGACAGGAGCAAAACGCCATATGCTGATTACACAGTTCCTTTCGGAAAGTTTGGTACAGGCTTTCTTGGCGTTGTTGCTGGCACTTGCCTTGACTGAGTTATTATTGCCGTTGTTTAACCGTTTTGTCGAAAAAGATATTGTGCTGATATTTAATTGGCAGACGGTGTTATTCATATTATTCGGAATCTTGGGAATTGGTTGTTTAGCCGGAAGTTTTCCTGCTTTTTATATGTCGTCGTTTAACCCTTTGCTGGCTTTTAAAGGCGGACAAGCAACAGGAAGGAAGGGCGCATTGGTGAAAGGTCTTGTATGCGTGCAGTTTGTGATTTCGATTGTGATGATTATCGGAACGGTGGTTGTCTTTAAACAGTTACACTATTTACAAAACGCAGATGTCGGGTTAGATACGGAAAATCTGGTTATGGTAGATGTAGATGACTGGCGTGAAGAATCTATACCTTATAAGCAGGAGGTTTTGAAGAATTCACATGTAAAAAGCATAACAATAGGTGTTGATCTTTCTGATTTTTTACAAGGATATCGTTGGGAAACTTCGAAATTTAGCTGGCAAGATGAGATTGGAAGGATGGATTCGTTGGAGATGGTAGGACTGGTTGGAGACCGGGACTTCTTCCAAACTTTAGGCTTGGAATTGGTGAAAGGTGAAGCGTTTGAGGCTGATCCTGATAAATTTTGGAGTGGGGCTTATAATGTAACTCCAATTGTCATTAATGAAACAGCTTGGAAAATGTTGGATGTAGAAAACCCTGTGGGTATGATATTGAAGGGTGATTTAAATTTTACCGGTCGAGGAACTTCACGTATAGTTGGTGTCGTAAAAGATTTTAACTACCAACCATTACGGGAAAAAATTCGTCCCGTATTTATATATTATACGAATCAACTACTTGTTAAGATGTATGTTAAAATTTCTCCTGTAAATCAGGCAGAGACATTGAATTTCCTGAAGACAAAATATGAAGAGATGCGGCCTAACCATATTTTTGTTCCTCAATTTTTCAAGAGTGTCCTTAAGAATAACTATACCCGTGAGCGGCAGCTCAGCCAAGTGTTCCTTATTTTTACTATTCTTTCGATTCTTGTCGCCATGATGGGTGTCTTCGGTCTGGTCGCCCTTTCGACAGCGCAACGGACAAAGGAAATAGGTATCCGGAAGGTCAACGGTGCTCATTCGGACCGGATCGTGAGGATGTTCTGCCGGGAATATATGATTTGGGTCGGCGTAGCGTTTGTGATAGCCTGCCCGTTGGGTTATCTCTTTATGGCTCGTTGGTTGAGCAACTTCGCTTATCAGGCAACGGTCGGCTGGTGGCTTTTCCCGATGGCGGGACTGGTTATTCTGCTGATTACCATACTGACAGTTATTGTCCAAACCTGGTGTGCCGCTTCCCGGAATCCGGTGACATCACTACGTTATGAATAAAAAGAAAATGATAAATAAGAAATAAAAAGCAAACAGTTATGATAAAAGCAATTAATCTGACAAAAGTTTTCCGCACGGAAAGCGTGGAAACAACAGCCTTGAACGGCATTAATCTGGAAATAAACGAAGGTGAATTCCTGGCAATCATGGGGCCTTCCGGTTGTGGAAAATCAACTTTACTGAATCTGTTGGGGTTGCTGGATAATCCGACGGACGGCGAACTATGGTTCCTCGGGCAGGAAGTGTCGCGGTACACGGAGAACAACCGGACGGATTTACGGAATGGGAATATCGGTTTTGTTTTTCAGAGTTTTAATCTGATAGACGAACTGACGGTCTTTGAAAATGTGGAACTTCCTTTGCTCTACGCCGGTGTATCGGTGAAAGAACGGGTGGATAGAGTCAATGCCGCCCTCGACCGGATGCAGATAGCCCACCGCTCGGAGCATTTCCCACAGCAACTTTCCGGCGGGCAGCAACAACGTGTGGCGATTGCCCGTGCCATAGTCACGAACCCGCATATCGTGCTGGCGGATGAACCGACCGGGAACCTGGACTCTGTCAACGGCAACGAAGTGATGAACCTGTTGCAGGAACTGAACCGGGAAGGAACGACAGTCGTAATGGTCACCCACTCCGAAGAGAATGCCCGGATGGCCGGCCGTCTGATCCGTATGATAGATGGGAATATACTGACTGAAAGCAGAAAATAGGATAACATTTAAATCTAAGAAAAAGATGAATAAATTAAGTTTGAGTTGGGTGTTCTTTCTCTTAATCGCTTGCAGTTCACCTAAATCGGATACATCAACTTATCCGGTAGCAGATGTAAGGGCCGGAATCAGTAATCCGGGCACTCTGAAGCTGAGTGATGAAATAGAAGAAGTCATGTATGTGCCCCTGGAAGTAACCTCCGATGATGCTTCGCTGATAGATGGCGTTGCCAATTATGCTGTTACGAGTCAATATATCTATGTGCTTCCGGTGAAAGAGCAACGAATCGTCTTGTTTGACAGGCAAGGTCATTTTATCAAGACATTGATCCCGTTCGGACAGGGGCCGGGCGAGTTTAGCGGCTATGTAGCCAGTATGCAGGCGGATGAAAAGAATAACCGTCTTTATTTGTTCAGTACAGACCGTGTCGAGGTATATACGTTGGACGGGGAACCTGTCCGGCATTTTGCTCATGATTACCAGGTTGTCTATCAATACTCGGTTGGCAAGGACCGCCTGGCAGCTGTGTCAATGCCCTACGTCCCTTTTCAGGAGGGAAGTTTTGGTATCGGTGTCTTTACGGAAAACGGTGACACGGTTGTTATGAAGAATGATTTTTATTCTCCTTTGGTCCCACATGATAAATCAGGGTTGACTATTCGGATTGCTGCAGCTTATTCCGAACAGTTGAAATCCGTTTTATTTAAGACCGGCAGTAATGATACGCTATACCGGATGTCAGACAATCAGATTCAGCCTGCTTGTGTTTTGAGTTTACAGAATTCGGACAAAGAGATCATCAGTTCGGTCGATGTTACGGACTTTAATAGTTTGAGGGATTTCGGGGATGATAAAGATTACTTTGTTTCCGATATCTTTGAAACGCCTGCACGTTATTATTTCCGTTTGAGGAATAATCAAGGACATTTGGTTGCTTCCGTCGATAAGAAAACAGGTGAGACATTGGTGGAGAAGTGTGAACAGCCCGTTTCGTTGGCAGAACTGTCGGTTGCTACTTTGCTGCATGGAATGTTAGGAACAAGAAGTTATCAGGGTTTCCCGGTTTGGGGAAGTACGGCGGGGAATGATCTGGTCCAGGTCGTAACGGCTGGCGAACTTGATTTCTACAAGAGCCTTCATTCCGTCTCAATTCCCGACCAACTGAAAAGTATGGAAGAAGATAGTAATCCGGTCTTTATCTTTTACAAGTTGAAAGGAGTGTAAATCGTTATTTATGGCTCATATTTGGCAAGTTTTGAACCTCCTGCAAATCTGATGAATATTACAATAACCCCCATTTCGGACGTTTTTCTATTTCGTCCGAAATTCTGATCGATTTTAGATTGACTCTTTTCACGGTTTAAACTCCCCTTCCTGACAATAGAAAAAACGAGGTGCGCAGCCCGTTCCGAAAAGCGTGCAATTTGATTGCCGAAAGACGGAAACGCCGACAATGTGATAAAGCTTAACTCCCGGAGAATCGAATATTTGAAAATAAAACGGACGGCGTCCCAAATATCCCAAGGAAATTCAGGTGCTTTTTTGCCCTTACAACGGTCCTCTTTCCAATTACGACCGTCCAAATCTCCATTACGACCGTCCTAATCTTCGCGAGCTGCCGAGTACACTACACATTAGCACGGTCGCGATGGCAAAGAGGACGGTCGTAATTGCTGGAAACGCTCAAAAAAGAGGAAAAAGTCCCTTTTTGAGGTCCAAAAAGCGGATTAACATTTGTTTTGTTTCGGATGTCTTTTGAACCTTAAAAAAGCGTTTTATACAATAAGCCCCCCCGATAGTTGAAAGTATCGTCAACTATTCCGGCCTGACGGAAGAAGAGATTGCTTCTTTATAATCGGATTATTTGTTTGCCAAAAGCAAATATTAACGCTTGATTCTTAATTGTCGTTTAAATTTCTTTCTACCTTTGCCTACTTAAAACTAAAAAACACAAACTTAATTCTTGCGCTATGTTAACTCAGATTATAAATGGCAAGATCCTTACCCCACAGGGCTGGTTGAAAGACGGTTCTGTTCTGATAAGCGATAACAAGATTCTGGAAGTGACGAACTGCGACTTAGCAGTTGTTGGAGCCACTTTGATAGACGCCAAAGGCATGTATATCGTGCCGGGCGGAGTAGAAATCCATGTGCACGGCGGTGGCGGACGTGACTTTATGGAAGGCACGGAAGAGGCGTTCCGGGTGGCAATAGCCGCTCATATGCAGCATGGTACGACCAGTATTTTCCCTACGCTGTCTTCTTCCACAATCCCGATGATCCGCGAGGCGGCTGCAACGACCGAAAAGTTGATGGCTGAAAAAGACAGTCCGGTTCTGGGACTTCACCTCGAAGGGCACTACTTCAACATGAAGATGGCTGGCGGACAGTTGCCTGAAAACATCAAGAATCCGGACCCGGAAGAATACATCCCTTTGCTGGAAGAAACACATTGCATCAAACGTTGGGACGCAGCTCCCGAACTTCCGGGCGCTATGCAGTTCGGAAAATACATCACATCGAAAGGCGTGGTGGCTTCCGTCGGGCATACACAGGCTGAATACGAAGATATCCAGACAGCCTACGAGGCCGGATATACGCATGCGACCCACTTCTACAATGCAATGCCGGGTTTCCACAAACGTCGCGAATATAAATATGAAGGGACGGTGGAAAGTATCTACCTGATCGACGATATGACGGTCGAGGTTGTGGCTGACGGTATTCATGTACCGCCGACAATCCTTCGTCTGGTCTATAAGATCAAAGGGGTGGAACGCACTTGTCTGATTACCGATGCGCTGGCTTGTGCGGCAAGCGACAGCCAGACGGCGTTCGACCCGCGTGTGATCATTGAGGACGGTGTTTGCAAACTGGCGGACCGTTCCGCCCTTGCCGGCAGTGTCGCCACGATGGACCGCCTGATCCGTACGATCGTCCAGAAAGCGGAGATCCCGTTGGAGGACGCTGTCCGTATGGCTTCCGAAACACCGGCACGCATCATGGGCGTGTATGACCGTAAGGGCTCTTTGCAGCGTGGTAAGGATGCCGATATCCAGATTTTGGATAAGGACCTGAATGTACGTGCTGTTTGGGCGATGGGGAAATTGGTTGAAGGAACCAATAAGCTGTTCTAATTGAAAATTGAGAATTGAAAATTGAAAATTATGCTGACTCAGATTATAAATGGCCAGATTCTCACCCCGCAGGGATGGTTGAAAGACGGCTCCGTATTGGTAAGTGACGGTAAGATACTGGAAGTGACAAATAGCGACCTGGCTGTAATAGGCGCCAAGGTGATAGATGCCAAGGGAATGTATATTGTTCCCGGTTTTGTGGCTATGAACGTGCACGGCGGTGGCGGCCACGATTTTAAGGAGTGTACGGAAGAGGCCTTTCGTACGGCGGTTGCAGCCCACTTGAAACATGGGGCGACGACTATATTCCCTACTTTGTCCGCTTCCCCGAAAGAATCCATTTGCAAAGCGGTTTCTATCTGCGAGGGCCTGATGGCTGAAAAGAACAGTACGGTTTTGGGGCTCCATGTGGAAGGCCCTTACCTGAATGCAAAGATGGCAGGCAGCCTGTATGATGTGAAAGACCCGGATAAAGAGGAATATACTTCTATTCTGGAAAGTACCGGTTGCATCAAGCGTTGGGATGCCAGTCCGGAATTGCCCGGTGCGCATGACTTTGCCCGTTACCTCCGGTCGAAAGGCATTTTGGCGGCTATCACGCATACGGAAGCCGAGTTTGGAGATATCAAGGCTGCTTATGCTGCCGGTTTCACACATGCCGCCCAGTTTTATAATGCAATGCCCGGTTTCCATAAGCGTCGTGAATATAAATATGAGGGAACGGTGGAAAGCGTGTTCCTGATGGATGATATGACAGTTGAAGTGATAGCTGACGGCAAGCATTTACCTTCCACGATCCTCCGCCTGGTCTACAAGTTGAAAGGTGTGGAACGCACTTGTCTGGTGACCGACGCGTTGTCGTATGCCGCCAGCGATATAAAGCCGGATGAAGATTCGCGCATTATCATAGAAGACGGTGTTTGTAAGCTGGCAGACCACTCTTCGCTTGCCGGAAGTATTGCGACGATGGACGTACTGGTCCGCACAATGGTCCAGAAGGCGAATATCCCATTGGCCGATGCAATCCGTATGGCTTCCGAAACGCCGGCGCGCCTGATGGGGGTTGCCGACCGTACGGGAACTTTGCAGCGCGGCAAGGATGCCGATATCATCATCATGGACCGCAACCTGGCTGTCCGTGCCGTTTGGTCGCTGGGACATCTTGTTCCGGATGCCAATACATTATATTAATGTTTGTATTACCGGACGCAGACGGGCGCAGATGACGCAGAGGAACGCAGACTTATTTTCTTTTAAAACAATAATTATCTGTGTTCCTCTGCGTCATCTGCGCCTGTCTGCGTCCAGTAAATCTAAGTTTTATATATACTTCCTATCGATGTATTGATTTTTTAAATGGTTTGTAAAGCTGGATTCGTAGATTAATTGTTATATTTGTGATTCAAGTTATGAATGATATACTAAATCAATAATTAAACATGAAGACAGACCTTAGTTCGCAGATTACCCTGACGAGAATACCGCAACGGTACTATCGTCCGGAAAATGCTTTCGAGCATTCAGTTTTAACCCGTCTGGAAAAGATTCCGACAAACATCTATAAATCGGCCGATGAAGGCTCGTTTGCTATTGCCAAAGAGATCGCAGATCAAATCCGCAAGAAACAGGAAATCGGAGAAAACTTCGTGATGGCTATTCCCGGAGGCCGTTCTCCGTTGAGCATATATAAGGAATTGATCCGCATGCATAAGGAAGAGCAATTGAGCTTCCGCAATGTGGTTCTCTTTGTTGAGTATGAATTTTACCCGCTTGTTTCTTCTTCCGCCGGTAATGTGGCACAGTTGAAAGAGGCTTTGTTAGATCATATCGATATCGCTCCTGAGAATGTGTATGCACCCGATGGTTGTATGCCGAAAGATGCTATCATCGATTTCTGCCGGATGTATGAAGAAAATATCCAGAAGGCAGGCGGTTTGGATTACATTCTGTTAGGCGTAGGACATGCCAGCAATATCATGTTCAACGGTGTCGGAGCAAGTTTGAGTTCCCGTACACGCCTGGTTCTGCTGGAAGGTGCAGCCCGTAAAGAGGCTTCCCGTACATTCCCGTCATTAGATAATGTTCCGGCCGGCGTTATTACGATGGGTATTGCAACCATGATGAGGGCACGTAATGTGATCCTGATGGCATGGGGCGAGGATAAAGCCAATATCATTGCAAAGACAGTGGAAGGCAAGGTGAGCGACGCTGTTCCCTCTTCTTATCTGCAGAACCATACGAATGCGAAAGTAGTGGTCGACTTGTCCGCCGCTTACGATCTGACCCGTATCAGCCATCCCTGGTTAGTGACCAATTGCGAATGGGACAATAAGCTGATCCGCCGTGCAATCGTTTGGTTGTGCCAGTTGACCGGCAAGCCGATCCTGAAGCTGACAAACAAGGATTACAGCGAAAATGGCCTGGGTGAATTGCTTGCCCTTTACGGTTCCGCTTATAACGTAAATATCAAAGTATTCAACGATATCCAGCACACGATTACCGGATGGCCGGGCGGCAAGCCGAATGCCGACGATTCGAACCGCCCCGAACGTGCCACTCCGTATCCGAAGAAGGTGATAATATTTAGCCCGCACCCCGATGATGATGTGATTTCCATGGGTGGAACATTCCATCGCCTGTGCGAACAGCACCACGATGTGCATGTCGCTTATGAGACTTCCGGAAACATTGCGGTCGGCGATGAAGAGGTAATCCGCTACTGCGAATACCTGCGCGACGTATGTGAAAAGTACACAAAAGACGAAACGGTGAAGAAGAAAGCCGAAGAAATCATCCACTTCCTGCGTTATGAGAAGGTGGAAGGCGAGGCTGAAAAGCGTGACGTGCTCTTTATGAAAGGTACGATCCGCCGGGAAGAAGCCCGTGCCGGTGCCCGTTACAGCGGCATCAAGAGTGACGACCATATCCACTTCCTCGACCTGCCGTTTTACGAAACCGGGTTGGTGAAGAAGAACGACCTGGGAGAAGCCGACATCGCAATCGTAAAAAAGTTGCTGATGGATGTGCAGCCCGACGAAATGTTTGTGGCCGGTGACCTTGCCGACCCGCACGGGACTCACCGTGTCTGTCTGAATGCTGTCCTGGCAGCCCTCGATGAGCTGAAAGACGAAGAATGGTTGAAGAACTGCCGTATCTGGATGTACCGCGGTGCATGGGCCGAGTGGGAAATGGACCATGTGGAAATGGCTGTGCCTATCTCTCCCGAAGAATTGCGCCATAAGCGGAATGCGATCCTGAAACACCAGTCGCAGGCCGAAAGCGCTCCGTTCCTGGGTGATGACGAACGTTTGTTCTGGCAGCGTGCCGAAGACCGTAACCGGGCTACAGCCGAGCTGTATCACCAGTTGGGCCTTGCTTCTTATGAAGCGATGGAAGCATTCGTGCAATATGTTCCGGTTCGATAAACCCTGTTAAAACCGGACGCAGACAACGCAGAAGACGCAGAAAAACGCAGACTTTTATTTGTAATAAATATTGTCTGCGTTATTCTGCGTCTTCTGTGAAATCTGTGTCCGGTAATTTATTAGTAGGTAGTTCCCTGGAACACGTTAGAATCTGAATAAGGAAGCAAAGTTCCGTTCATTGTCAGATCGTTTCCTGAGAAGTTCGGGTCTACGGTTACCATTGCATTGTTGGTCCCGCTGTACAAGACGAGATTGACGGTAGCAGAGATAAAGATGCCCTGTACACTCATGGACAGATATACGTTTCCGTTGTTTTCCTGTTTGACCTGTACGTTGGAGGCAGATCCCTGTACGGTGATACCGCCTAATCCGTTAGGGCCGGGATAGGGAGAGTTGGAAGCAATCTGTACCATTGCCTGTCCGTCGTTCAGCGAAACGAAGTTGGTGTTGGAGTTTACATAGTAAACGCGCCCGTTCAACGGTTGTACGGAGTTGGCTTCGAGAACGAACGACTGGTTTGTGATAGCCTGCATGGCATTGTTGAATGCCTCTTCGCCCATAACGGCATCCTTAGCTAACCTTTCCTCTTTTTTCTCTTTTCTTTCCAGCTTTTTTTCAGCCTTTTCTGCAGCCTTGCTTGTCTGAGCCTGCACGTGTGTCATGCCACCCAACAGAAGGGTGCAGACCACCATCATTGATACAATTCTTTTCATACAATTTAGTTTAAAACGTTTATTCAAAAATGTAATAGAAAAACAACCGGATAGTGGAAATGTTTCTGGCAAGTACGCGATTACAGATACAATAACATTCTATCGGAGTATTTATGTTAATCGCGATATTTATGCGGGAAACTTGCCTGGAATGGTGCTCGGAAATGATTTATCCTGTATTTTTGTACGGATAATAATCGATTGATATGAAAATAGATGTTTGTTTTTCACCGGCTTTATACCCGGTTTACCATAATCCGGAAGCGATCGTTGTCGTGGTGGATGTATTCCGGGCAACAACGACAATGGCTGCCGCTTTCGGTAATGGCGTGCGCAGTATTCGTCCGGTGGCGACGGTCGAGGAGGCACAGGCGTATAAGGCAAAAGGGTGGCTGGTCGGTGCCGAACGGAATGTGAAACGGTGTGAGTTTGCCGACTTCGGCAATTCTCCGTTCGACTATACGCCGGAAAAGGTTTCCGGAAAAGATATCGTCTTTACCACCACCAATGGCACACGTGCGATCACGATTGCCCGTTCGGCTTACCGGGTGGTGACGGGAGCGTTTATCAATTTGCATGCCGTAGCCGGTTATTGCCTGGCGTATAAACGGGATGTAGTCGTGCTGTGTTCCGGATGGCAGGATAAGGTGAATATGGAAGATACGCTTTTCGGGGGAGCCTTGGCCGATATCCTGGTCAATACCGGCCTGTATGGGACGGGGAGCGATGCCGCTGTGATAGCCCGTGATATGTGGACGAATAACAAGAAAGACCCGGCTGGCTATCTGGAGCTGTCCGAGCATATAGCGCGCCTGAAAGCCAATCATCTGGAAGATGCCGTGCCCTATTGTCTGACGTTGAATCTGACAGACAAGGTGCCCGAACTTGTTGTGACCGAAGATGGAGTATTGATATTACGTTAATGAGGAGATAGAATAGATGGATAAACATACCGGAAAAGTACGTTTTGGAGTGGTCGGTACGAACTTTATAACCGACTGGGTGATCGCCGGGGCCCGGCAGGACGAACGCTTCGAGTTGGCGGCAGTCTGTTCCCGCAAGCAGGAGACGGCGGATGCTTTCGCAGCCAAACATCAGATACCGCATACATTCACTTCACTGGAAGAGATGGCGAAGAGCCCGCTGGTCGATGCGGTGTATATCGCCTCGCCGAATTTCCTCCATGCCGAACAAAGTATCTTGTGTATGAAACACGGTAAACATGTGCTTTGTGAGAAACCTTTCGCGTCGAATGCCCGGGAGGCGGGGGAGATGATTGCTGCATCCCGTGCATATAATGTTACGTTGATGGAGGCCATGAAGCCGACACTTACCCCTAATTTCCTGTCTGTACGGGAGAATTTAGGACGGTTGGGGATTGTGCGCCGCTATTTCTCTTCCTATTGCCAGTATTCTTCCCGTTATGACAAATTTAAAGAAGGGATTGTCCTGAATGCTTTCAAGCCGGAATTGTCGAACGGGGCGATGATGGATATCGGCATCTATACGGTTTATCCGATGGTTGTTTTATTCGGCCATCCGAACAAGATAGATGCTTCCGGAATCGTCCTGTCATCAGGAGCGGACGGGCAGGGGGCGGTCAACTTTGAATATGACGGAATGAATGCGACGGTTCTCTATTCCAAGATTGCCAACTCGTCTCTTCCGACGGAGATACAGGGTGAAGACGGCAATATGACGCTCGACCGGATCAATATCATCAGCAAAGTCACCTATACGCCTCGCCTGGCAGCGGCTTCCGGTAAAGGTCCGGTTGCCGAACCGCAGGATATCAGCGCCGTGACGGATCGGGACGAGTATTATTATGAGGTTGCCGAGTTTATCGACCTGGTCCTGTCCGGTAGACGCGAATCCGCGATTAACAGCCATGAGCATTCACTCATCACCCTGGAAATAATAGATGAGGTCCGCCGGCAGTTAGGGATTGTCTATCCGGCGGATCAGGAATGACAGATCAATATTCCCGGAGGAAATAGCGCATCAGGAAGTCCCAGTTCTCATGAATGATCGCCTTGCTGCGTTCTTCGCCGAGCAGGCTTTTGGCCTGGGCGTCTGTCAGCATGCCTTTTTCTTCCAGTATCCGGAGCAGATAAGGGCTGCATCGTTTGACCATAAAGAAAGAGATACCTTGGTCTTCCGCTTTCTTCTGATCGTAGAAGGGGTTGTTTTCATCTTTGATATATTCGACTCCGTTAGTCAGGACTTGCAGTCCTTCTGTTGGTGTGGCGTAAACGGCAAATTTCTGTGGAACGGTGTCACCGGCTGCGCCTTGCGTGTCTATGCCGATATTTGTGAGAAAATCCAGGAACTCTTGTTTGGTTTTGAAATAAAGAAGCGGTTTGCCTTCTGCGGCAGCAGTGAACTTCCTGAAATGTTCGGCTAATGTTTTTTCGGCTTCTTCCGATACCGGTTCTTTGAACGACTGGGTTTTCTCGCCTTCCCCGACAAACAGCTCATGGTCCGGGTGTTCGGCCGGAAGGATCAGGGAAAGCCATTTCGGAGACGTGTAGGCAAGGAAAGGACTTTTTGAGATGCGGGCCAGAGAATCGTGGATGACCATAATGGCCTGATCGTTCCGTTCTTCGGTTTGTTGCCAGTATTCTTTGATTGCTCCGGTTAATACTTCCTGTGCATCGGTAAACAGATAACATTTATAATGGAACCAGTACAACAGTTCATTATATTGCGATTCTTCTTCATACCGGGTTTCCGGTGCAAAAAGCTGTTGCATCCTTTCGTTTTCGGGAGCAGTAGTCCATTCGTCGCAAAATAACTGGTAAATCAAGCCTGCCGTATCCCCGTTTGCCGCATTGTCCGGACTGACAAATGTCCCTTTACGGGCTCCGTGGTATTGTTGTGTATAATGCCAAAGCAGGAACCGGATATCTTCGTAGTTGACCTCGTCTTCGTAGTAGTAGTCGCCGGGCGTATAGAACGGCAGGTATTTGCCGTATAGCGCCTTATGTTCCCTGATAAACGAACGCCAGATATTCAGGCCGGAAATGACATCTTCGAAATGGGCGGCCATACGCATACTGATCTGCTTGACTTCTTCTTTATCAAAAGAGTTGGCAAGATGCGTCTCTTCCAGCATATCATAAATACGGTTTGCTATATGGGTATAATATAGGTCTGTCGAGTCGGATTGTTTATAGGGATGCAGTTGCAACCAATCTTTCGGGTAAATTTTAATGTTCTTCATATCTTGGACTTATTTGTGCTCATAATTATTAGTTAATTAAGGGCACAAATGTAACAAATATTTTAGAGGTGGAGAGAATGCGTGAAAATAAAGCGTGCCCCGTCGGTGTAATCTTTATCCAACGTAACCTCTCCTTCAAAACGTTCGGCTATGATACGGCAGATGGAAAGCCCCAATCCGGTTCCCTGCACGCATTCGTTCAGTTTCTCAAAGCGTTCGAATATAGCGTCTTGCTTATCCGCCGGTATTCCGCAACCGGTGTCGGTGACGGTGAAACGTACGACTCCGTTTGCTTCGTCGATCGTGTAAGCCAGTTCGATGAAACCGCGCTCCGTAAATTTGGTTGCGTTCCCGACCAGGTTGATCAGCACTTGCTGGAGGCGTAGTTTGTCTGTTTTCAGGGTGAAGTTTTCGTTTTCGGGTGTGAGTCTCAGTTCGACTCCGGGTTTCACACGGTGTTCCACGCTCATCAGTGCGCTGCGGCAACACTCCGTCAGATTCTCTTCGGCAAAAGTGAAGCGGTATCTTTCTGATTCCAGGCGGGAAATATCCAGAATGTCATTGACCAGGTTGAGCAGGAGAGCCGAGTTATCCATGATGATACGCGTATATTCTTTCCGTTCGTCTCCTATTTCCGTTTCCACATCCAGAATCTGGGCAAACCCGACAATGGCATTCAACGGAGTGCGGATCTCGTGGCTCATATTTGAAAGGAACAGGCTTTTCAGACGGTCGGATTCTTCCGCATGGTCACGGGCGATTCTCAATGCTTTCTCCGATTCCAATAAGGCCTGTTTATCTTTTTGCAGTTCATTCTTCAGCTTGTGGGTGTGCATATAAATGATTGTACCCAATATCAGTATGACCAGAAATAAGCCGGCCAGGGCAAGCGTCCATTTCAACTGTTGCTGTTTTGCTCCCAGTTCGAGCTCTGCCACGCGAAGCTCTTTTATCTGGAGTTCGAGGTTGTTCATGTCGTGGAGTGCATGCAGTTGGCTCAACTGCCGGACAAAGGAGGCGCTGTTTATCTCTTCATTTTGTACTAATGCTTCCTTGTATTGCAGGGCTGCTTCGCGCGTGTTTCCCATATCCATCAGTATCTCGGCTCTCAGCTTTTTTACGTCCGGACTGTTATCCAGTTCCGCCACAGCGTTGATTGTATTCAGAGCCTGTGTATATTGGCCTGCTAATTTGTAGTAGCTGGCCACATTAAACATATAGAAGATGCGCACATATGTATCATCCAAATTGTCAAGATAGGGAATTGCGGCCTCCATGTGTTTTTTGGCTTCCGGAGTATTCTTCTGACGGACGTATAGACTGAGATAAAAGGCCTCCGACAGCAATGTGCAGCGGTCGTAGGGAAAGGAAGGGTCGGGACCGTAATTTCCGCTTTTGATGTCGGCAATCAATGTTTGCAACTGATCGAGATGTTTGTGGACGCTCTCGAACCTATTCAGTTTTAACTCGGATTCGATCATATTGTTGAGGTATTGGACGACGTAGCGATACTCTGTTTTTCTTGTTTGCAGTAGATCCAACCCTTCGAGGAAAAAATCGACGGCGACACTGTCACGGCCAATTCGTTGATTGATCAGTCCCTGTGTTTCGCAACTACAGATAATACCGGTTTCATTCTTTTCTTCTTTAGCCAGGTTATACAAACGTATGGCAGCGTCTGCTGCTTTCTCAAATTGGTCGTCCCAGAGCAGGAGTTGGCAGAGGAAGGTATGAGCATCGAAATAGTAATCTTTATACTCTCCCGTCACTTTGGCAAGAGAATCGATTCGGGACACATAGTGCGAGACGTTGTCTACATCTCCCATATTGTAATAGAAGCGGACCAGTGTACGGATCGCCCATCCTTCTTTATCCGTATCCCGTGCTTCACTTGCCTCTTTCCGTAATTGGTTCAACCAGAAATATCCGGTTGAATCGTCCATGGAAAGGTAAGACATCTTTTCCAGTAATTCCAGACGTTTATTGGTTTCGGATGTAACCATAAGCAATTCTTTAATACTGTCTTTTCGCTGTTCCAATTCGGAACCATATAACGTGACAATGCTGCAGAGGCAGAATATCAGTTGGAGGAAAATCTTATTCTTGCTCATGGGGCCTGTTTATGTATTAGTATGTATAGTATTTTTAATTCATGATATGTTTACAAAGATATATATAATGTTTGATAAATCATATCATATCATTCTTAATGGTTATTCTATTTTTGATATTCAAGCGTTAAAAAAAAAAGATCGTTGCCCGGCGAATATATGCATGTTTGAATAAATATGTCATTTATATGCTTGTTTATTGATAATTATTACTTTCTTTGTGTAGTAAAAAGGGTTATTAATGTTGCCTATGAACACAAAATGTATTCTTCAGAATTCTTTATGGAATCTTGTCTTGTTATTGCTCGTTTCCTGTTCGGATACGGACTTGAAAGAGATTGGAACAGGTGATTCCTATGGCCGGCAAAATGCAATTGCCGAGATCGGTGCACAACCGGTAATGTTCAATCTCAAATATGACGTGCCGGATGGTTACCGCGTGTCATTTGAGGTCTATGGAGAAAATCCGCTCGAAACTCAGGGTGGCTTATTGGTTAAGAAGTCGAATCTGTCGCCTATCTTTACCGGCATCACGAACGGTCGGGGAGAATATATGCTGTCCCGCCTGCTACCGGAGCAAGCCGGGGATTTGTATGTCTATTCTTCTTATATAGGAGTCCCCTCCCTGTTGTATGGTCGGATTGCAAATGGAACGGCGGATTTTAAAGAAGTCGAACAGAGCCGGAACGATGCGGAGACAAAAGCTTTGCTCGGTTGGTCCGATAATTTCCCCTATCTGAAGCTCGGCGGCTGGAATTCGTTGGGTAAGCCGGATTATATTACCAAGAAGGAAGACGTCAGCAGTTCTATCTTGAAGGCGATTAACCAGGCATTTCCGGAATGGAAGAGTGCCGCGCCGGAGTATCGTAAGCGGACTGACATCTATGTGCAGAAAGACGCTCAGATTTGGGTGAGTATGCTCCATTCCGGCAGTTTGTTTGATAACGTGCTGGGATATTTCTCTTACAAAGGGGATATTAAAGATGTAGATCCCGCTTCGATCAAAGAGATTATAGCGTTCCCGAGGGCAAGCATTGTCCGTCTTCTCAGTTCAGGCTTGAAAGCCGGAGAGGCTGTCCAGTTGAAGTATTATAATCCTGAGACAGGTCGGTTGGAAAACACCTTCCCGCAAGGGACTTCCATCGGTTGGGTACTCCGTTCCGATGGTTATAATTTGTTGAACCGTACGGTCAGTGACGGTAAGTTCCGTTTCTATTCTTATCCCGAATGGAACCCGGAGTCCGGTAATAAGAGCCATACGGTGTTGTTCAAGAAAGATAATTTCGTCGTTGTCGGTTTTGAAGACCTGCCGAACGAACGTATCAACCTTCTGAAGGGTGATGGCGATTGCAACGACCTGATGTTCCACGTTTCCTCTTATCCGGCTGACGCTATCACGTATGACATACCGGAGATCCCGGATGGCAGCGGTGCTACTGAAGAAACGGAAGATGTGGATGCCATACAGCAGTTGTCTGAAGTGATGGATCTCCCTTCCGACGATCCTGATTTCTGGAATGATCTTTGGATTGCCTCCAAGTCTACATTAAACTGGAATGTCTCCGATCAGGAGAATTTGGATAGCTACGGCAGTATCGTCGGGCTGAAAGAAGAACTGATCGTTGCTAACAGCCGTACGATGAACAGTTTGATAGTCGAACAGCCTGTTAACGCTGCGTCTTCCCGTATATTCGTTAAGACGACGATCCGCAGGACCAAGACGGCTACCACGGAAAAGAAACGTATCTTTGTCAAGACTACCGTACGTGGCATGACAGTCGAGGTCGAAATGGAAGTTGATGCCTACGCTATGTCGATCCGGAAGAATACAGCGAACGAAGAAATTCTCCGCAAGATTCTTTCCTTACGTAACAAGATCGATGCGAACGAACCAATCCGTATTACGGTGGAAATGGAGTTCGATCCGATCCCTTGGGAACAGTTTGAGGATTTAGTTCCCGGTCCCTATTCTCCGCATATTGTCGAATAGGAGTTGGATGGTCCATATTTAGGGGGATGTGTCAAAAGTCCTATTTATAGCGTCTGTGTCTTGGCGGGCTTGACCCGCCATCTTATCCTAATTACTGTAAATCAGTTTAGTATGAGGCTGCGGGTCAAGCCCGCAATGACACACTAAAGCGTTAGAACTTACTTTTGACACATCCCCTTATTATATATTTAAGGAGTGTGTGAAGATGAAGCGTGCACCGCCGGTGTATTTTTTGTCCAGCATAACATCGCCACCGAATCGTTCGGCAATGATCCTGCAAATGGAAAGTCCTAACCCTGTACCTTGTACATATTCGTTCAGCTTCTCGAAACGCTCGAAGATGGCGTCTTGTTTATCCGCCGGTATGCCACAACCGGTATCTGTGACGGTGAAGCGAACCAGATCATTTTTCTTATCAACAGTGAATGCCAGTTCAATAAAACCCTGCTTGGTAAACTTGGTCGCATTGCCGACCAGATTGATTAATACCTGTTGCAGGCGCAGCTTATCCGTGTTCAGTATGAAGTCTTCACTTTCGGGAGAGAACCGCAGTTCCACGCCCGGTTTTACGCGATGTTCCGCGCTCGTCAGTGCCGCCCGACAACACTCTGCTAAATTCTCTTCGGCAAAAGAGAAACGGTATCGTTCCGATTCGAGGCGGGAGATATCCAAGATGTCGTTGACCAGGTTGAGCAGAAGGGCTGAATTGTCCATAATGACTTTGGTATACTCTTTCCGTTCATCCCCTTCCTCTGTTTCAATATCCAATAGTTGGGCGAACCCGACGATCGCATTCAGCGGGGTACGTATCTCGTGGCTCATATTGGAGAGGAACAGACTTTTCAGGCGGTCCGATTCCTCGGCGTGGTCGCGGGCAATACGCAGTTCTTTTTCCGATTTTAGTAGAGCCCGCTTATCCTTTTTCAACTCGTTGTTCAGCCTGCGGGTATGAATAAAGACAAAAGTTCCCAGTATCAGGATGATGAGGAAAAGGGAAGTCAGGGCAATCGACCATTTCAGTTGCTGTTGTTTGGCTTCCAGTTCGAGTTCTTTGACACGGAGTTCTTTCACCTCCAATTTCAGCTGGTTCGTGTCATGGATGGCGCGGAGTTCGCTTATCTGGCGGATGAATGTCTCGACGTTCTGGCTCTCATTCTGTTCGAGTGCATCACGGTATTGGATGGCGGCTTCACGGGAGTCTCCCTTGTCGAACAGTATTTCTGCTTTGAGCTTCATCGTCTCGGGCGAGTCGTTGAGCTCCATCGCCTGGTTGACGATGTTGAGTGCCTGGGCATATTGTTTCGTCAGTTTGTAGTAGGCGGCCAGACTGAGCTTATAGAAGTGTTCGACGTATCCATCGTTTATATCATTCTCATACGATTGGGCCATTAGGAGGTGTTTCTTAGCTTCGTCTGCATTTCCAAGTTGTACGAACAAGTTGATGTAAAATGCTTCAGACAACAGATAATTGCTGCTGTACAATTGGGACATTCCCGAGTTAGGAATGTTCTTCTTCATTTTGTCTAAGTGGGCCTGTAACTCTTCTATATGTTTGCGGGCATCGTCAAACCGCTTGAGTTTCAGTTCTGAGTCGATGATACTGTTGAGTACGCGGATGATGTAGGGTACTTTTCCCGAGGTTTCGATCAGCATATCCAGGCTTTCCTTCAGGTAGGTGACGGCAATACTGTCCTGTCCGATTTGTTGGTTGATAAGTCCGAGAGTCTCCCCAAGGTTAATAATGCCGTTCGTACTATTCTCCTCCTTCGCTTGCTTGAAGAGGCGGATGGCAGTGTCGGAGGCCTTTTCCCGTTGTCCGATCCACAGGAGGTTTTGGCATAACAGTGCTTGTGAACCATAGTAGTAGCTGCTGTGTTTCCCCATTACCTTGGAGAGTGAGTCGGATTGTGATGTATAATAGATGAGGCTATCCAGCATTTCGAAATTGTAGAAGTAGACTGCCAGATGTCCGAGTGCCCAGTCTTCGTTTTCCCGCGAGTTGTTCTTTCGGGCTTCCAGTCTGGTTTGCTGTATCCATTTCAGTGTTGCCGGTGTGTTGGTTGTTAGGGCACATAGTTCCTGTAATATTTCTATACGTTTGGCAGGGTCTGTTGTCTTAGCTAATACGTTGCTGAGGCTATCCTCGGATTGTACCATTGAGTCTTCGTTAGCCATTGAAACGTTGCAGATGCAATAGAGAAAAAGGATGATAAAAGAGTATGTCTTCATTCTGAATATTGGTTCGATTATATTTGAGAATAAAGACAAAGATAGTAAAGAAATATGGATTATGAATGATGTATTAGATGCCTGAATCATAGATAAGTGGACGGAATCAGGGCTGTCGGATTGTTTTACATCGGCTGAAAGAAACCGCAAGAATATGCGATTATTTTCAGCCGCCTTTCCGGAATCCTACCGGGTCAGAGCATGCGTGAAGATAAAGCGTGCGCCACCGGTATATTTCTTGTCGAGCGTCACTTCCCCTTCGAACCTTTCGGCAATGATCCGGCAGATGGAAAGTCCCAATCCCGTACCCTGCACATGTTCGTTCAGCTTCTCGAAACGTTCGAAGATGGTGTCTTGTTTTTCTGCCGGTATGCCACATCCCGTATCTGTGATGGTGAAACGGACCAAGCCTTTTGCCTTATCTACCGTGTAAGCCAGTTCAATAAAGCCATCTGTGGTGAACTTGGCCGCATTGCCGATCAGGTTGATCAACACTTGCTGCAGGCGCAGCTTGTCCGTGTACAGTACGAAATCCTCGCTTTCGGGGGAGAAGCGTAGTTCCACACCGGGCTTCACGCGATGTTCCGTACTCGTCAGTGCTCCCCGGCAACACTCCGCCAAATTCTCTTCGGCGAAGGAGAAGCGGTAGCGTTCCGATTCGAGGCGCGAGATATCGAGGATGTCATTTACCAGGTTGAGCAGCAGGGCGGAGTTGTCCATGATGATCTTCGTATATTCTTTCCGCTCGTCCCCCTCTTCCGTTTCGATATCCAGCAGCTGTGCGAATCCGACGATCGCATTCAGCGGCGTGCGTATCTCGTGGCTCATATTGGAGAGGAAGAGGCTTTTCAGGCGGTCCGATTCCTCGGCATGGTCACGGGCAATGCGCAGTGCTTCTTCCGAGCTCAGCAAGGCCTGTTTGTCTTTTTGCAACTCGTTCTTCAGCTTATTGGTGTGTGAGTAGATGACGGTACCCAATATCAAGATGAAGAAGAAGAGTGTCGCCAAGGCGATCGTCCACTTCAGCTGTAGCTGTTTGGCTTCCAGCTCGAGCTCTTTGACGCGCAGTTCTTTTACCTCCAGTTCCAGTTGGTTCATATCGTGGATGGCACGGAGTTCGCTTATCTGACGTATGAATGTTTCGACGTTCCGGCTCTCGTTTTCTTCGAGCGCCTTGCGGTACAGGATGGCGGCTTCTCGGGTATCTCCCTTGTCGAACAGTATTTCGGCTTTGAGCTTCATCGCTTCGGGAGTGACTTTGATGGCCAGTACACGGTCGATCATATCCAGCGCTTGGACGAACTGCCCTGTTAATTTGTAGTAGGCGGCCAGGCTGTATTCGTAAAAGTGTTTTACGAAATCGTCGTCTATATCTTTTTCGTAAGGTTGGGCTAACAGATAGTGTTTATGAGCCTCGGCTGCATTCTTAAGCTGCACGTTCAGGTTAATATAATATGCTTCGGACAGTAAGTAGTTGCAGCCGTATGAAAAAGAGGCGGTACTTTCCTTTCTTTTGATTAGGTATTCTTGCAGCAGTTTTATGTGTTTCCGGCTGTCATCGAACCGCTGTAACCGTAGTTCCGATTCGATAATGCCGTTCAGAATCTGGATTGCACGCCCGTATTTCCTGGAAATCCCGGCCAACAGTTCCAGACCTTCCGTCATGTATGTGACGGCAATGCTATCTTGTCCGACCTGCTGGTTAATAAGGCCAAGGGTTTCACTAAGGCTGACGATGCCTCCCGTATTATTATCTTCCTTGGCCTGTTTGAACAGGCGGATCGCTATATCGGATGCTTTTTCCTGTTGTCCAGCCCATAACAGGTTCTGGCATAGCACAGCTTGTGTTTCGTAGTAATATTTAGTCCGTGTTCCCATTTCCTTGGCGAGCGAGTCGGCCTGTGCAGCATAATGGATGACGCTGTCCAGCTTTCCGGCGTTATAATAGTAGATCGTCAGGGAACGTATCGCCCAGTCTTCCTCCTCTTGCAAATTGATTTTCCGGGCTTCTGTCCGGGCTTCCTGTATCCATTTCAGGGAGGCAGGTGTGTCGAGTTTTATTTCATGTAGCTTTTTCAGCAGTTCAATACGGTTCTTTGGATTCGTCGTTTTGCTTAATGCGGCGCTAAGGCTGTCCTGACGTTGTTTCAAGAAGTTTTCATTGGCCAGTAGCATCTGGCAGTAACAGCAGAGAAACAGTATGATTGTTATGTTGGCTTTCATTCAAGAGTTGATTGTAAGTATGTTGAAAATCAAGGCAAAGATAATAAAGAAATCCGGATTATGGCGTAAAGGGGAATAATATGGAGGGAGATTTGTTGCTCTTCGCAGAGATAGCGACTAATTCGGATTGGGCAAGCATGTAAACGAATTGTAATAATTGTTTTAGCATTGTAATAAGGTTTACATTCTTTTGCAATATACCTGCTCTACTTTTGCCGTCAAATAAATGTAACAAGTATTAAAAGGAATGAGACGTATTGGTGAAACAGGGAACGGCAGGTCGTTCTTTCTTCTGGTGTTGGGTTGTGTCCTCTCACTGTCCGCCTGGGCGCAGACAGGTGTTATCTGCGGAACGGTGTCGGATGCTAAATATAAGGATGCGCTGATCGGTGCTTCGGTTGTGATCGAAGGGACGACGGTAGGGGCGATTGCTGATGTGGAGGGTAATTTCCGGATCGAGAATGTCAAACCGGGGAAATATACCTTAGTAGCGTCTTATGTATCTTATAAATCGGAAACAATCAAAGATGTGGTAGTGAAAGCGCACCAGGAATCGGTACTCCGGATCGAACTCTCGGATGCCGACCTGCAACTGCAAAACGTGGTGGTCGTGGCACAACGGAAGTTAGGGACGGAAACCGCTATCATCAATACCGTACGTAAAAGCCTTCCCGTCGTGAGCGGTATTTCTGCCCAACAGATCGGTAAGACGCAGGATAGCGATGCAGCCGAAGTGCTTCGACGTATTCCTGGGATCACGATCGTGGAGGACCGCTTCGTCGTCGTGCGCGGACTGGCGCAACGCTATAACAACGTATGGCTCAACAATGCGACTACACCTTCCAGCGAGACGGATAGCCGGGCATTCTCGTTCGACGTGCTTCCCTCTTCGCTGATCGACAATATGATGGTCTACAAGAGTCCGTCAGCCGAACTGCCTGCCGATTTCTCCGGTGGTTTTGTGCAGGTGATGACGAAGAATATCCCGGACGGGAATACCTTTAATGTATCCTACCAGATGGGTTTCAATACGAATGCCACTTTCCGCGACTTCCGGTTGACGGATGGGACGTGGAAGGATTACCTCGGGTTCGGCGCTGGCGTGCGAAGCCTGCCTTCTTCTTTCCCTGCCCACTTGGGGGAACACACGACGGAAGAGGCCGCCGCCTTTACCCGGCAGATCAACCAGCGTTGGGGAATCGACAAGTTTACTGCCATTCCCGACCAGAAGATATCACTGACGGCGCACCGTTCTTATAACGTGGGTGACTGGAAGATCGGGAATATCACGAACGTAAACTGGAGTACCGAGTACGATTATTTGGAGACGGTAAACAACAACTTCATTGCCTACGACGTGAAGAACGATGCCTCCCGGCCCCGCTTCGAGTACGATGACATTCGCTATAAGAACACCTCCAAGATAGGCGCCCTCTTCAACTGGTCGTTTCTGAAAGGCAACAACAAATATGAACTTCGCAACTTCTTCAACCAGCGCGGTGTTTCCGCCCTGACACAGCGGGAAGGGGTGAACTATTATTCCGATAAGAATATCCGCAAATGGGAATCTCTCTATACCGGGCGTACGACTTACTCCGGTCAGATCAGTGGTACCCATACCTTGCAGGAAAATATCAATAAAGTGGATTGGACAGCGGGCTACGCTTTCGCTTCCTATCGCGAACCGGACCGTAAGATCGTGAACTCCATTCTTGATGAGAACCGGACGGAGAAGCCGGACTACTACGTATCCGACCCGATGCGCTACTATCAGGACCTGAAGGATCACAGTGCGTCGTTAGCGGCAAACTATGAACATAAGTTCGTGGTGTCCGATATGTTCGCCCCTGTTTTCAACGGAGGTATCTACGGAGAATATAAGAGCCGTACGTTCGACGCACGCCGTTTCGGTTACAACCTGTTGGGTAAAGGATATGACCGGTATGCAGACTGGGACTATACTGGTTTGTTCACCGACGAGAACATCTCGGCAGACAAGATCTGGATGCGCGAGACGACGACGAACAGCGATTCCTATACGTCCGACAATATGCTTGGCTCCGCCTATGTCTCCGTCAAGCTGAACTACGGGGAGGTACTGAATGCCAATATCGGTGTCCGGATGGAATACTACCGGTTACAGATGGACGGATACAGTTCAGATGGTACGACACCGGTTCATCTGGATAACAAGACGACGGACTTCTTCCCATCTCTCAATGTGGCTTACAACCTGTCGCCGAAACATTTGGTACGTGCCGCTTACGGCCGTTCGGTCAACCGGCCGGAGTTTCGTGAGGTGGTGCCTTATGTGTACTTCAACTTCGAGCGGGATGCGAACATTGTGGGAAATACGGAACTGAAGAATGCCTATGCCGACAATATCGACTTGCGGTATGAGTTCTATCCTGCCTCCGGCGAGATGATTACGATCGGCGGTTTCTATAAGCGTTTCAAAGACCCGATCGAGGAAACCTACAACGAAGCCGGTTCCGGTTTGCAATATACCTATCATAATGCGAAGAACGCCGAAGCCTTCGGTGTGGAACTGGACGTGAAGAAGAATCTGGACTTTATCGGCCTGCGGGGACTGAGCCTGGTCTGCAACGCCGCTTACATCCATAGCCGCGTCCGTTTTGAGAAAGGAGCGCCTGAACGCGACCGTGCGTTGGCGGGACAGTCTCCCTATCTGGTCAATGCCGGACTTTTCTACCAGCATGATGACAAAGGGATCTCCGCTTCGCTGCTCTATAACCGGATCGGTAAGCGCATCGAGTCGGTCGGTGTTCCGATGCAGAACCAGAATGAAGATATACCCGATATATATGAAATGCCCCGCAATTCGTTGGACCTGACTTTCTCGAAGAAGATCGGCAAGGTTGTCGAGATCAAGGCGGGTATCCAGGATATGTTGAACTCCAAAGTCGAGTACAAGCAGTTCGTGAAACTGACAGACGAAAATGGAGGCAAGCGCGAACGTGAACAGTTGATCCGCAGCTTCCGTCCGGGAGTGGATATCAATGTCGGCGTCTCTCTTAAGTTTTGAAGTTTAATTGAATAATATTTCTATTACAAACAAAATGTTTTTATTATGAACAGATTTCTTTTAAAAGGTTTGGCCTCTGTGTTTACGATGGCCGTGATGTTTGGAACAGTTTCTTGTAGTGACGACGATGACGACAGCAAGCCTGTGGCAGTCTCAGCCGTTTCTGTGAGTCCGGCAACTGCAACAGTTAAGGTTGGCGAGTCGGTCACATTGTCTGCAACAATTACTCCCTCTGATGCTGCGGAGAAAACAATAACATGGACTTCTTCCGATGACAAGATCGCAACGGTAGACGCCGGTAAGGTAACGGGTGTTGCCGAAGGTTCTGCAACAATTACAGCTACAACTAAGGATGGCGGTAAGACGGCTACTTCTACGGTAACAGTCTCTAAGGATGCTCCGGCTTCCAAAGAAGTGATTCTGGAAGGTAATATCACTTCTGATCTTACGCTTAATGCAGCCGACAAGAATTTCCTGAAAGGGTTTGTATATGTGAAACCGGGTGCAACCCTGACGATCGAAGCAGGTTCTGTTATTAAAGGTATTTCCGTAAATCCGGGTGAAAAAGCTGCTTCCCTGATTATCGAGCCGGGGGCTAAGATTATGGCTGTCGGAACAGTTGAGAAACCGATTGTGTTTACTTCCGATAAACCGGCCGGACAGCGTCTGACAGGTGACTGGGGTGGTTTGATTATCTGTGGTAATGCACGCGTGAATCGTGTGACTCGTCCTACTATTGAAGGTGGTCCTGATACGCCGTACGGTAATACGACTTCTGATGAGTTTAATGGTGAAAGCTCCGGTAAGCTGAAATATGTTCGTATCGAGTTTGCCGGTTATCCTCTGGAACCGGATAAGGAAATTAATGGTTTGACTTTCGGTGGCGTTGGTAGTGGTACGGAAGTTGAGTTTATTCAGGTTTCTTATTCAAATGACGATTCATACGAATGGTTCGGTGGTACGGTGAATGCAAAGCACCTGATTGCTTATAAAGGTTGGGATGATGATTTCGATACTGACTTCGGTTACAGTGGTAACTTGCAGTTCTTGCTGAGCGTACGTGATAAGGATATTGCCGATACATCCGATTCCAACGGTTTTGAATCTGATAACGATGGTGACGGTTCTTCCAATACTCCGCTTACTAAACCTGTCTTTTCTAACGTAACCCTGATCGGCCCGTTCTATGGCAAAGTGTCTGACAAGACACAGGCTGAAGTTGAAGCTAAAACTGCCGATGCTGCAAATGGTGCCAAAGGCGGTAAGTTCCAGGCTGCTATGCACCTGCGTCGTAACACAAGCCTGAATGTTTATAACTCCGTATTCACGGGATGGCCTTACGGATTGCGTGCAACAGATAAGAAAGGTTCTGCTAACGATGGTGCGATCGTAAAGAATGTTATTCTTGCCGGTATGTGGAGCAACTTTTATGATGATGAAAAGTTCAGCGAAAACTTCTTCAACCGTGCAGGCATGAACAACACCATCTTGGAAACAACCAATGCAATCATCTCTAAAGACGGCGATTACTCTTCCGTAGTGGCTTCTGCCGTACAGGGTGCTGATTTTGCCGATGCAGTCCTGAACAACAGCTTCTTTGAAAAGGTAACTTACAAAGGCGCTTTCGACGGAACAAACGACTGGACAAAAGGTTGGGCTAACTTTGATCCTCAGAATACTGAATATTAATAGATATGATAAAGAAGTTATTATTAACATCAACATTATTGGCAAGTTCTGCCCTGGCAATCCAGGCGCAGGACTTGTTCCTTAACGAAGGCCAGTACTACACAGACGAAACGCAAACCAGCCCCTATACCGGTCGTTACACCGAGTTCTATGACGACGGTATGCTGAAGATGGAGCTTTTCCTTAAAGACGGTCGGCCCGAAGGAACGTATGTGATTTATTATCCCGACGGAAAAATTGCCGAAGTCCGTTCTTACTATCATGGTATCTTCCACGGAGAATGGCGAACCTACAACGAAGCCGGACAGCTAACCGGTATCGCAACCTATAAAGACGGGCAGAAAGACGGTCCCTGGCGTGTATGGAACGACAAAGGCATCCTCCGCTTCGAGATGTTCTACACCAAAGGAAAGAAAAGCGGCGTTTGGCGTACCTGGGATGATGACGGTCAATTGATAAGCGAGGAAAAGCAGGAAGAATAGATGTAGTTACCTGCTGCCTAAATCGTCATACAACGTTTGCAGCAGGGCTTTCCCTTTGCGGAGACGCTGGTCGCTACCTTCACGTGGCGTTTCGATCAGAGGCTTATTCCCTTCATTGTCGTAGACGGAGATGCCGGTGCTGTCGATAAACCCGAAGCCGTTCGAATAGGTATAGAAGGCATATTCGGGATAATCGGGACTAAGCACGTTGCGGCTGAAGGTAAAGGCGTCGTGCCCGATCCCTAATTGGTTCAGCAGCGTGGCGGCAAGGTCTGTTTGGTTGGCATATTTGTCGATGACGACCGGATTTTTCACGGCACCGCCGATCCATAACATCGGGATATGATAGCGGCGGGGTTCGTAGTTGACCACATCTTTTGGATAAGGATATCCGTGGTCGGAGACGAAAATAACTAACGTGTTCTTCCATACCGGCAGCTCTTTCAGCTTGTCGATAAAGTTACCGATGCAACTGTCTGTGAAGGCAACCGAGTTCGCATACAGTCCCATATCATCCAACCGGTGGTAAGGCACTTCAAACGGCTCGTGGCTGCTAAGCGTCAGGAAGGTGCTTAGCCAGGGCTTTTGGCTATCACGACTCTTGATATCTTCATATAAATGGCGGAAGGTGACGTCGTCGTTCGCTCCCCATTTGCTGAGGCGGCTGGTGAGCGGGAAGTCGCGGTCTGCCGTGATCCGGCTGTAACCGGAGCTGAAGAAATAGCTTTGCATATTGGTGAAGTTGATATCTCCGCCATACAGCATGTCGGCTACATATCCTTCGTTTGTCAGGCTTCGGGCAATAGACGGCAGTGTCTGGCTCTTGGCCGGATACTTCATGATGGAAGTGGTCGGCTGTGCCAGGTAACCATTCAACACCGACACGATTCCCCGGTCCGTGCGGAATGAGCTTGCATACATATTCGTGAAAAGCACTCCCTCTTTGCTGAGCCTGTTCAGGTTCGGTGTAACGGTAGAATCGCCACCGACAGCCCCGACAACATTCGCCGAGAAGCTTTCCATAATAACAATCAGGATATTCGGACGCTGCGTATTCAGAAGGACTTTCGGTATCGTATCACCTTTCTCGTTCCCGCACTCGATGCGGGATCGCAAAGACGCGGACAGTGAATCCGTCTCAACAAGGTCTGTCCCAGTGCGACCCCGCATCGAGTGCGGGGACAGGCTTCCCATTATCTCCCTCCGTTCCTCCTCCGGGAAGAAATTGAACTGCGCCGCGAAATCTTGCTGTTTGCTGAGCGATGCAAGTAGGCTGAAGCAAGGATTGATCGCCGAATGGTTCAGGAATTGGTTCTTACTGAAATAGACCATTCCCACATTCGCAGTCGAAGTCGTCACGCCTCCCCGTATCGGGATAAAGAGTATTCCGCCCAATAAGAGAACAATCAGGCTTCCCCCTAACCGCCTCCGTACCGGCGTTTCGGGAAAGAGCGGCACGATAAACTGTTTTAACAGCCAGTATATTCCGGATGCATAGACAATGAACATCAGCAGTTGGCTGAAGAACTGCCCCATCGGAACGCTCGCCATCGCATCGCCGGGCGATTGCAGATAGAAGAAAAGCGTTGCATCCAGCCTGAACCCCCAGTAACCGTACAGCGCCACATCTACCGCAAAGATAGCTGCGATCAGTATGGCCATAATTCCGAAGTAGCCTTTCAGCAGTTTCCTGTAAAACCTCCCCGGCAGCCATACCGACACTAACGTCATCAGCAACGGCAACGCTGTCAGATACCCGGTTATCGTGCAGTCCAGCAGTAACCCGTGTGTGATTACCCGTAGGTAATCGCTTAGCGAACATCCGTTCGCTAAGGCATGATGATACAGCATGAACACCGGCTTCTGGATCGCCAACATCGGCAACCAGATGATAAACAGAGCGAGGAGGAACAGGACTCTTTTCTTCATAAGACTATTTGTACAACTTTTCTCTCAGCTCTGCCACCATCGGATCGGTGATATAATCGTCATACTCCATCATACGGTCGATAATGCCGTTCGGTGTCAGTTCGATGATACGGTTGGCGACCGTCTGGATAAATTCGTGGTCATGGCTGGAGAACAAGACGTTTCCACGGAATGACTGCAATGTGTTGTTGAACGCCTGGATGGATTCGAGGTCCAGATGGTTGGTCGGCGTATCCAGGATGATACAGTTGGCATCCGTCAGCATCATGCGTGAAATCATACAACGCATCTTTTCACCTCCGGACAGGACGCTTACTTTCTTCAACAGCTCTTCGCCGGAAAACAGCATACGGCCGAGGAAACCTTTCAGGAACACTTCGTTCGTGTCGGGTGAGAACTGACTCAACCAGTCGATCAGGTTGTAGTCCGAGTTGAAGTAGGCGGAGTTGTCCAACGCAGGTAGGTCGTCGTGATGGTCTGTCCCCACTGGTAAGTTCCCGCGTCGGCCTTCTCTTCTCCGTTGATGATCTGGAAGAGGGCGGTCATCGCACGCGGGTCGTGGCTGATGAACACGATCTTGTCGTCTTTTTCTACGTTGAAGTTCAGATCCTTGAACAGCACTTTGCCGTCGATGGATTTCGTCAGTCCCTTCACCTCCAAAATCTGGTTGCCCGGTTCGCGGTTCGGAGTGAACAGGATGCCCGGATAGCGGCGTGAAGACGGCTTGATTTCCTCGATGTTCAGTTTTTCCAACATCTTCTTACGGCTGGTCGTCTGTTTGGATTTCGCTACGTTGGCGCTGAAACGGCGGATAAACTCTTCCAACTCCTTTTTCTTCTCTTCCGCCTTCTTGTTCTGGTTCTGTTGCTGGCGGAGTGCCAACTGGCTGGATTCGTACCAGAAGCTATAGTTTCCGGCAAACATTTGCAGTTTACCGAAGTCGATGTCCACCGTATGTGTACAGACAGAGTCGAGGAAGTGACGGTCGTGGCTGACTACCAACACCGTGTGTTCGAAGTTCGCCAGATAGTTCTCGAGCCACATAACGGTTTCGAGGTCGAGGTCGTTGGTCGGCTCGTCCAGCAACAGGTTGTCGGGTTGTCCGAAGAGGGCGCGTGCCAGCAAGACACGTACTTTCTGCTTACCGCTCATGTCCTTCATCAGCGTGTAGTGAAATTCTTCCGCGATACCTAAGCCGCTCAACAAGGCGGCTGCGTCGCTCTCG
The DNA here is from genome assembly GCF_003477465.1 of Parabacteroides sp. AF48-14. NCBI lineage: Bacteria > Pseudomonadati > Bacteroidota > Bacteroidia > Bacteroidales > Tannerellaceae > Parabacteroides > Parabacteroides sp. AF48-14. The sequence goes on along the minus strand of NZ_QUDI01000003.1, from coordinate 79,971 downwards.
GCGTTCCAGCTTCCATCTCGGCGAATTTCTCTTCCAGTTCCGACACGCGGATACCGTCGGCATCGCTGAAATCGGGTTTGGCGTAGAGGGCGTTCTTTTCGCTCATCACATCCCAAAGGGTCGTGTGTCCCATCAGCACAGTGTCGATTACCGTATATTCATCGAATGCGAAGTGGTCCTGGCTCAATACGGACAGGCGTTCGCCCGGCCCCAATGATACCGTCCCACGTGTAGGGTCGAGTTGCTTACTGATCACGCGAAGGAATGTTGATTTACCGGCGCCGTTAGCCCCGATGATACCGTAGCAGTTGCCCGGTGTAAATTTCATATTGACATCCTGGAAAAGGATGCGTTTCCCGAACTGTACGTCCAGGTTGTTAACCGTTATCATATCTTGTTTACCTATTAATTTGCTATCGAGTGTGCAAAGGTACAAAAAATATACGTTACGCCCTATTGATACATTCTTCCGTTGACTCACAATTTGGCATATTTGAAACAATAAATGCTGATTTAACGGTGTGTTTGCTCGTATTTACCGGACGCAGACGGGCGCAGATTACGCAGAGGAACGCAGACTTATTTTCTTTTAAAACAATAAATGATCTGCGTTCCTCTGCGTCGTCTGCGAAATCTGCGTCCGGTAATATAAACATAGCGACGCACCGATAAATCATCATTTATGAATGAAAAAGAGGAAAATGCCTTATGAAAAAGAAAAAAGCTGCTTCCGGTTGAACCGGAGGCAGCTTTTAGTATGGTTTAAGCAAGGTTGCTTTATTTATAGCTGTAACCTGCTTTCTTTTGTGCACCGTTGGCATTTGTGCCCGGGATCAAAGTGAAGCCCCACTTGTATTCCTGGTCTGCCGGTAAGGTGTATTCAGGTTCGGGACGTGAATACCAGCTATCATAACCGGCCAAGCCCTGTTGTTTGAGGTCAACACATACTTCAACGAAGTTACGCGGTGTAATGTCGTTGATATGTGTCTGGCGAGGTTTGTCGTACGGACCGATTTCCGGGCGGTTGGCAATCTCTTCCGGTGTGAAGTTGTTCCACTGGTACGGACGGTTTGTCGTCTTGCCGGCGTCGAAATCTTCTACGGAATTGCGCATGGCGTTAAATTCCATTTCGTCGTCTGCCACGATCAACAGGTTCTTACCCTTGCCACCCAATGAGATCCAGCGTGTATCGCAATGATGGCCGTTTTCCTGCGGGCGTACATAGGGGAAGTATTGTGCTTCTGCCGTGCTCTTATACTGTCCGATCGGATAACCGGCTTTGCGGTCCCAATAGTTTTCCAGCGGACCACGGCCGAAATATTCTAACTGATCCATTGTCACCGGCAGGCGGAAACGTACACCAATACGCGGAACAACCATCTTGTCGCGTTCGCTGACATTGCTACGGCCCGGTGAGAAAGTCGCCGTTGCAGTCGATTCGGAAATACCGATCTTCACGCCATCCAGATGAGCCGGAGTGAAGTGGGTTGCCACGTTCATGACACCGTCAGGATAGATCTTATAGGTTACCAGGAACTGGTTGCGGCCGGCAGTTTGTAGTCGACCTTTACGATCGCATTGCCGTCGACGATTTCGCCTGTCGCACTTGTTACGTTGAAGTTACGGCTGGAGATTTCCCATATTTCGAGACGTTTCGGGTTGCCGCTTCCGTAGTCGTTGTCATTCGGTGCGCGCCAGAAATTCGGCTGGATACCGAAACCTCGTTGAAGTATTCCGTGCCACCCACTTTGTAAGAGGTGACGACGCCGGCTTTCTTGTCGAATACGAAGTTTACTTTGGATGAGGTCACTTTCAAGGCATCTCCTTCTTCTGATACGGCGAGCTTCGGACCACCTGCCTTGTAAGCCGTTTTCTCGGCTGTAACAGGTAATACGAACTGATCCTGTGCGATGTCGTATGCGGCAGGAATTACACCGTCCTGCTTAGTTGTTGTTACAACGAAGTTAACCGTATAGTCTACGCCAGCCTCCGGTTTCAATCCTTCTACAGGAACCGTGATTTCCTGTGAAGCCTGCGGAGCTAAGTCGAGCGACATCTTATTGCTCTTGATCACTTTATTGTTTGCCTTGACCGTGTAGCTGATCATGTAATCTTTCAGACCTGTGAAATAGAAACGGTTTGTAACCTTGAATACGCCGTTAGCAGCGTCCACAGCCTCGAAACCGATATTCTGGTGGGCATATTTCACCTCTTCCATAGCCGGATGCGGCGTGCGGTCCGGGTTTACGATACCGTTGCAAAGGAAGTTCCCATCGCTCGGCATATCCTTACCGAAGTCGCCGCCATAAGCATAATAGTCTCTTCCGTTTTCATCCTTGACAAGAATGCCCTGGTCCACCCAGTCCCAGATATAACCGCCTTGGAGGTTCGGGTATTTGTAGATTGCTTGCCACTGGTCCCAAAGGTTACCCGTGGAGTTACCCATTGCATGTGCATATTCGGAAGGAGCCACCGGGCGGTCGCTGCCGTTCTTGCCGATTTCTTCCAGCCATTTTGCACTCGGATATTGCGGCACGTACATGTCGGAGTTCCATTCCCACTGTGCACGCTCGTAGTTGACCGGACGGCCCATCATTGTTTTCTCTTTATCCTTAATATATAGATAAGTCTGATAGAAGTTATAGCCGTTTCCAGCCTCGTTGCCCAATGACCAGATCGTTACGGACGGATGATTCTTGTTACGTTCGTACATATTTACCGTGCGGTCCATGTGCGGTTTCAGCCATTCCGGATTGTTTCCTAACGTGCCGCCCTTGCGCAGGTTGTAATACATACCGTGCGATTCGATATTGGCTTCGTCGTACACATATAATCCGTATTCGTCACAAAGTTCGTAGAACTTGCGATCCTGAGGATAGTGGCACAGGCGGACAGAGTTCAGGTTGTTCAGCTTCATCAGCTCGAAATCCTTACGCATCAGCTCTTCCGGAACGTAGTGGCCGGTCAGCGGATTGTGCTCGTGGATGTTCACGCCTTTGAACTTGATCGGCTGTCCGTTGAACAACAGCACGGTGTAAGGCTTGCCGTTGCCTGCAATCTGGTCGATCTGTTTGATTTCGATGCGGCGGAAACCGACGTTTTGCGGGATTACTTCCGTTACTTTGCCGTCTTCCTTGATCGTCATCAACAGTTTATACAGGTTCGGATGTTCGGCGTTCCATGTTGCTACATTATCCAATGTTTTTTCAAATGAAGTTGTCGCAATCGTGTTCGGGCTCACCCACAGCTTATTCTCAGCCGTAGCAGCCACATTGCCTTTTGCGTCCAACAATTCGTATGTAACGTCGATGTCCTTCACTTTGTCGGAATGGTTCTTGATATCCATTGCCAGACGGAAGATACCGTTTGTATAAGTATCGTCGAGTGTGGAAACGACGCGATAGTCATTCACGGCGATTTTAGGTTGCGACCACAGATATACGTCGCGTTCGATACCGCTTATGCGCCAGAAATCCTGGCATTCCAGATAGGAGCCTGTGCTCCAACGGAAGATTTTCAGTGTCAGGACGTTCTTACCCGGTTGCAGGTATTTGTTGATCAGGAACTCGGCCGGATTCTTGGAATCTTCGCTATAGCCGACTTCCTTGCCGTTTACATATACATATAAGCCTGATTTGGCTCCGGCGATGTTCAGATATACATCGCGTCCGTCCCAAGTGGCAGGAATCTCGAAGTCGCGGCGGTAAACACCCACCGGGTTTGCTTCAGGCAAGAGCGGGGGCTGCGGGTTACGCGGCTTAAACTCGTATCCGTGGTTGGTATAGATGGCAGTGCCATGTCCCTGTACTTCCCAGTTGCCCGGAACCGTGATGTCGCTCCAGTCGGAAGTGCTGACAGAAGGGTCTGTGATATTGGCCGGGAGCTTTTTGTATGAATCTACAAAATAGAATTTCCACGTACCGTTCAATAAGGAATAGAAAGGACTTTTTTCATATCGGGAGGTGAGAGCTGTGGCGCGGTCTCCATAGCTCATGAAAGAGGAGCGGGGCGCCTCTTTGTTGACGGCAACGACTTGTATGTCCTGCCAATAAGCTTCGCCGGCTGGTTAACCGCATTGTCTGCCAACGCGGTGCCCAAGAGGAAGCAACTCAATGCTCCTGCGAACATTGTTTTCTTGATCACGTGTTTCATATGCATTTTTAATTTAGATTAGCACTTAATAGTTGAAAGTTGAAAGGTGAAAGTTGAAAGTTTTTGAATCATCGACCCCCAACTTTCACCTTTCACCTTTTAACTTTCACCTGTTTTATCTTGCGGCGTAGAAAGAATAGCCTTCAGCAACCTGCTTGAATGCAAGTACGCCGGCCTGGTTCAGTTCTACATTCATTTCCTTACCGTCGGGCAGGAACATGACAACTTCGTCATTACCTTTGAACTGCAGCAATTTGGTTGCTTCGCCGTCTGCTTCGACGCTCCAGCTCTGGTCTGCTTCGTTGAAGACAAGATCAACCGCTTTTTCTTCTCCTTCTTTCTGGATATGATAGCCGTCTTTCTTTGTCTCGATCGCATACGTACCGTCTTTTGTTTCGATTGTCTTTACTGTGCCGGCATCAGCAACAGGGTTGCTGCCGCTCCAGAATTCGATAGAGTTTAAGACCAAAACATCTGCCAATGCAGAGATTTCGTAAACCGGAACGATCCAGAATGCGATGAATACAAGCTCGTTCACAAACTTACTGTCGATGTTTCTGTTCCAATCCAACAGTTTATTGGACAATCCAAATGATCCAATACATGATGAGAATAATACACTGCTGGCAAGAGTCGTTGCCACCAATAATGTTAAGCTTTTTTTCTTCATGAATATTTAATGTTTACAGTTAATCTGGGGACGAAGATAGTAATTTATTTCGGATTAGCTTGAGGCTGTGTTCGTTTTCTGTAACTGGATTTATGATAAGTTCCGGTAAATTGAATGTTTTGGTAAATGTTTTATAGAACTCAGGATCTTTTTGAGGAACCATGAAAGGTTTACCCGCAATCCCTGTTTTCGGATCGAAAAAAGCAATGAATGGATGTGCCCAAAGCCCGTCTATACGTTTGCTGCTGAACACAAACCATTTTCCGGTCGATGACCAGGTATGGAAACTCTCGACATTATCACTGTTTACTTCTTGCATGTTCCGGATATTCCCGTTTTGCAGGTTTAATAGATACAGTTCGCTTTCCGGATGCCATATTGAGAAGTTCCCATAATCGGAACAAGTAAACATTAAATAGTTCCCGTCCGGTGATACCCGCGGAAAAGAGATACTTTTATGCAAGGCTGATGCGTTGTAAACACATTCCGGCTTGCCGAAGACTCTGTTTTGCGCATCGAATGATATTTTGTACAGATCATAATAAATACTGTCCAGTGGTGTTTGTTGAGTAATGGCTTTACTCCGGGAGAAATAAAGTGTTTTCCCGTCCGGGCTCCAGGCCGGGAATGTCTCCATCCATTCCGGGCCATAAATAAGGGAATCAGTAATCATCTGATTTGTTTCGCAATCCCATACGATCAGGTCCGATTCCAAGTCTGATACTTCGATAGGCTTTTTCCCCGTAGAATGGAAGAATTGCTGGATCTCATTGACAGAATAAGCGATATATCGTCCTTCCGGATGCCAGGCGGCATACGTACCGCCGTTGTTCATCCCTTCTTTCTTTATGTTTACTTTTTCTACATTCCCATTCCGGGAGATGACTGTTCCACCGGCTTTTCCCCGGATATGCAACATCATTGTTTCCGGATTATTCCGGCAGAAAGTATGGCAGTTCATACATTCTGACTTTGCGGATTTATTCTCGATGATGGGAGTTACTTCATACGAAGTCAGGTCGCGCTGGTAAATCCCCATCTCGTTCCACAGCTCATACCCGGGATATAGCAGGCGGTAAACTAAATACGGATCGACCGATTCTGTTGAAATCGTGTTCCGGATATCTTTGTATTGTATCCATTTCCCTTCTTGCCGGACGCAGATACGGATGTAAAACTCTTTTCCTGCCGTTGCTGTAGTCAGGGCTTTCCACTTTTCAGCGGGGATACGGACATTGGCATTCCGGGATTTTTGGGAGAAGAATACCTGTCCTTCAGAACCGATTTCGGTATAAAAGGCTTCTCCTTCTTCTGTTATCAGGAAGTTAGGTGCAGCTATATTGCAGGGAAATGTTACGTCTGTATAATCCGGAAAAAGAACAGGGCTGGTGTCGGTCTGTCTGTCCGGTGAAACACGTCCGGGTTGACAGGCTGTTAAGAAAAGAAGTGTATATAATATTATGTATCGTGCCATATTTGTTTATTGCTGGTCTTGTTGATAACGATTCAAGATTTCCTGATAGAGGGGCGGCATTCCGGGATAGGAGAAGGCCTGTATGCGCGGCAGGTTTTCGACAAACTGTTTCTGCCGGTTGCTCAATATCAGGTAACTCATCAGATATTCAAATGCCATTTGGTTGGAAGAATCCCGGTCACAGATATAGATTAGTTCCGGTCCCAGATTCTGTATATTGGAGAAGCGGGCTTTTTTATTTTCTGCATGTGGTAACGCTTTCAGACCTCGAATCTGGCCGGTATAAGCTATTTTCTCGTATTCTTCGGCTTGTTTCCGGTAAAATAAAGATTGTTTGAGAATCCGGATAAAGCGTAGGGCGACTTCCGGGCGTCCGTTTGCAATATTATAGCGGATCAGGTTCGTCAGGTTGGGCGCTGTTTCTCCGTTGACAACCAGTGACTCGAAGGCCCACCGCTGTGCTTCGTTCAAATATCCTAACTGTTCGTAAATATAATGTCCGTACCGGCTTTGTTGCGCGTCTCCCGTCCAAGGTAAAAAGAGGGAGTTGATGCCGTAACTTTGCGAATAGTTCAGTAAGTCATAAGGCATGCGTCCTGTATGATAAAGCGCCATATTCCGGAAATAGTCGTTCAGTTGATTTTCTCCTCTGTATTTCCGGGTACAGTCAAGAACTTGTTCCCATTCCTGTTTCTTGAGATGACCTTCCGCTTCAAGCAGTAACCGTTCACGCATATTATAGGAATAGACGAATAGATAGAAAGTACCGGCAGCGTAGATTCCTAAACAGAGAATACCGCCACCAATGTAAATCTTTCTGTTCTTTCCGAATCGTGAGAAAAAAAGAGCGGAAAGCAATGTTACGACACAGATTAAAATTGCAATGGCCGGATATATCCATCCCAGTGCAAAGCTCGTTAACAGAAAAAAAGGCAAGAGAGTTATATAGAATATCTTTTTAGGTAACAACGACAACATGAATAATAAGAAGAAACAACAGAAAAGGCTGGTTGCCCAACTGATTTCAAAACCAAGCGATTCAAATTGCACGAATAAGAACAAGGGAAGCAAGATTGCCAGATGCAATGGATCGTGTTTTCCTGTTAGCTGCTTGCAACAGAGTACCGGAAACAGATAAAGAAGTGACAGAATAAACGTAAATATAATTTTTCCCGTATAAGGCAGGTAGAAGAATTGGACGATGAAGTTTGCCAGATATTCCCCGAGTTTACCGGGGGTGGATAAAAATGTATCCAGGTAAGCGTGGGAAAACAGAAATAAGTTTTGTTGTTCGTGATAAGGGAAAAGATAAGCCAGACTGTCCAGGAACATGAACAGAAACAAGCCGCAAAGAGCAGTAAAGAGTAGCCAGTGAATATACTTCATAAAAGAATGAAACACGAGAGGATATGACTCCTCCCGTGTTTGTTATGACAAATATTTAGATATTTACTTTGTCGGATATCCCGGATTCTGTACCAATGCCGGATTCAGGTCGATTTCTTCCTGTGGAATCGGGAACAGGTAGTTGTGATCTTCATATTTACTACCGGTCAGTTTGATATTTTCGCCCTGATACAGGATACATTTCTTTCCATTATCCTCTTTCGGTGCATTCGGATCGTCAACCATCGTATATTTCATTCCTAAGAACGGAGCGTTCAATACATCTTTAGCGATACCCCAACGGCGGATGTCCCATTTGCGCTTGCTACCTTCGAGAGCAAACTCAACACGCCATTCGTTGCGGATACGTTGGCGGAGCGCGTCTTGCGTGCCGCAATAGGTCGGTTTGCTTGCATCTGTATTTTGCAGTTCCGGCATACCGACACGGCGACGTACCTGGTTTACGGCTTCAAATGCAGAAGCATCTAATCCTGTAAGTTCATTTTTAGCTTCTGCGTAAGTCAATAAGACTTCTGCATAGCGGATTACATGCCAGTCTTTTCCCATATCCCATCCTGTCGATTGCGGGTCAATGCTCGGATCCAACCATTTTTGCTGGTAATAACCGGTAGCTGTTGCGTCGTTATGCTGGGCAACACCTGTTGAGCCACTTGATTTCAGAGGAGCTGTCTTGATTGTTACACCGTACATTTCTTCACCGTCATGCAGTACACAAACTTCCAGACGCGGGTCGCGGTCTTTGAATGGATTTGTAGGGTCATAGGTTGTTGACTTGTCAATCGGAGAACCGTCGGCACATTCAAAAGCATCGACCAAGCTCTGGGTCGGATTGATACCTCCCCAACCTTTTGTCGGGAAGCATTCCCAACCAATCAGGTAGTGGGTAAGTTCAGGAGCTTTGAATTGTCTTACCAAGATGGCCTCTTTGCAGGCTTCCTGCTCTTCCCAGAACAATTTAGCATATTGTCCTGTGTTATTGGCATCAAACAATTCATATTCTCCGGAATCCATAACAGCTTTTGCTGCTTCTGCAGCCGTATCGAAATGCTTGAAATATAATGCAGCACGAGCTTTCATTGCATTAGCTGCACCCTTTGTTGCACGTCCATAATCACTGCTACCCCATTGTGTTGGCAGATGGGCGGCTGCATAGTCAAAATCTTCCATTACTTTGGCATATACTTCTTCGACCGGTGTACGAGTGATACTTCCCATCTCTTTCAGATCGAGAGGTTGATCCACATAAGGTACGCCTCCAAATGATTGGATAAGCCCAAAATAAATGAAACCACGTAGAAAACGAGCTTCACCCATTACTGCTTCTTTGTCAGCCTGGTCATAATCAGGAATATTGTCTATTTTAGCCAATAAAATATTGCAGGCACGAATCGCTTTATAATCATCACTCCATCCCATCTGTGCCGGATCATAAATACCTTTTGATACATCTCCAGCTGCCCATTTGATACCATGTACGGCATTATCGGATTCGATATCACCGTCAACATCTCCATTATATTTTCCTGGCATAACCTGGCGATATACATCAGCAATAAACATTTTTGCATCATTAGGGGTTTTCCAGAAGCTACCGTCAGACAGCTCATCATCCGGTATACGATCTAAAAAATCGCTACATGAACTGAAGCCGAATAATGTGATAGCCAGAAGAGCTATGTATATAAAATTCTTTTTCATATTTCTAAATTATAATTTGTTGTTTAAAAACCTACTTTAAGACCGATTGATATTTTTCTTACGTTTGAGTATAAACCTCCACGCGGATTAGACGGTGCTGATTCAGGGTCTAATGAATCCATTCCAGTAATTGTGAACAGGTTTTCACCAGTCAGGAATACTTTTACGCGATCCAGATTGATCTTGCTTAATAATGCTTTCGGTATGTTATAGCCGATCGTCAGGTTTTTCAAGCGGACATAAGAAGCGTCTTGCAACCAATAAGATGAGAACTGGTAGTTGATCTGATCATCCTTTGTAATACGTGGATATGAAGCGTTGTGGTTGGTTGGCGTCCAACGATCCAGATGACGTTCCAAAACTTTACCTCCATTAAAGAAAGCATAAGCTGCTTCACCATTAACGTAAGCGTCTACATCGAATGCGCCTTGGAAGAAGAATGACAAATCAAAATCTTTGTAATACAGATTGGCACCTAAACCAGCGGTCCAACTTGGAAATTCCTTACCGATCACTTTTTTATCGTTTGCAGCATCGATTTTTCCATCACCATTCAAATCTTTGTAACGGATATCACCCGGTTGTTCCGTTCCGGTACGTGTCGGACCTGCTGCCACTTCTTCTGGCGAATTGAACAGCCCGTCAGCTTCATACCCATAATAAGAACCGATTGGATAACCTTCCAGGAACCAGAAATTATCTCTACCGTCATCCGGTTCTTTTCCTTCAGTACCTTGTAAGTCTGTTAACTCATTGTGGACATAGGCGATATTGAAATTAATATCATAGCGAAAATCTTTGCTGATAGAATTGTTATGGAAAATACTCAAATCGAATCCGGTGTTTTGCACCTGGCCAGCATTCTGACGCGGAGCATCTAAGCCCAGCACTCCCTGTACAGGAAGTAACAGCAACATATCATTGGTTGTCTTTTTATAGCCGGCTAATTCAAAACCAATCTTATTGTTCAGAAATGAAGCTTCGATAGCACCTTCGATACTTGTAACTGTAGCCCATTTCAAGTCTTTATTAGCGTAACGACTTTCATAAGCCGTAGAATAAAGGGAATTTCCGAACATATAACTTTCATAGGCGTATGAAGGAACTGTCAGGTAGGCTTCTCCATCTTTCAACTCTTCATTACCTGTTTGTCCCCAGCCTGCGCGCAGTTTCAAATTACTCAACCAATCAATACTGGCGTTTTTCATAAATTCTTCTTCTGTGATTCTCCAACCGGCAGAGAATGCAGGGAAAGCACCCCAGCGGTTGCCGGAAGCAAAACGAGAAGATCCATCCAGGCGGACATTCGCTTCGAGCAAATATTTATCAGCAAAGCTATATTGAGCGCGCCCGAAATATGAACGGTGAGCAATTTCATATCTTGATTCTTTGTTGGTCTGTGAAGAAGCATCCAGCGTACTCAATGATTCTTGCAATTCATTGTTACCTCCACCTTTTCGTTCAGCCTCAAGATGTTTATAGCGATAATCGATCTGTTCGAAACCGGCTAATAAACCTAAATCATGTTTGCCCCATGTTTCATTGTAATTGATCAATACCTGTGTCGTGTACCAGTTCCACCAGGTTTGCTTTTCATATCCTTCGCGAAGTCCTGTCGTTGCTTCGTTATTAGCGCCATAAGTGATTTGAGTTTTGAAACCATCTTCGCTTCTTTCATCATTACGAATGGAAAATAACGCTTTGGCGGTCAGGTTCGGCAGAATATTTACCTGTCCATACAGTGTCCCGTTTACCTGTTGATCCATTGTCCTTCTGAAGCCGTCACGTCCTAACATTGCCAGTGGGTTGTCTTTTCCGTGATACAGGAAATCACCTTCTTCATTACGGACTGCTTCAACCGGAGTTGCACGGTTAGTAAATTGGGTGATACTGGCAACACTATTCCATCCATCCATAAGGGTTCCTCTATAACCTGAAACATTCAAGCCTGCAGAGAACCATTTGTTGATTTGCGAGTCTACGCTGGTACGTGCATTAAAACGTTTGTAGTTATTGGCGTCGATCAACCCATTTTGTTGTGTATAACCGACAGATGCGCTATAACTTGTTTTTTCAGAACCACCACTGATAGATATATGATGCATGGTTTCAATCGCATTTTTGTTTAGCGCCTCTTTATACCAATCGGTATTTGGGTGACCATAAGGATCTGTTCCGTTACGATATAATTCAATGTCTTCATCAGTGAAACGAAGCGGATTGTTTGGATTGTCATTGAGAGTCGCTTCATTATATAACATAGCGTAATCTGCAGAACCCAGGAATTTAGGACGCATAGTCGGAGTCGACCAACCTACATTTCCTGAATAGTTAACACGTGCCCGGTCGCCTTTTTTACCTTTCTTGGTTGTGATCAAAATAACACCGTTGGCAGCCTGTACACCGTAAATAGCGGCAGAAGAAGCATCTTTCAATACTGTCAGGCTTTCGATATCAGCCGGGTCAATCGTATTCATGCTACCCGGAACTCCATCTACAATAACTAACGGACTTGCTGCATTCACGGAGTTCTTACCACGAATCGTGATAGAACCTGTCTGTGAACCCGGTCTACCAGAACTTTGGATAGCTGTCACACCCGGCATCTGCCCTGCTAAAGCTGCAGAAACGCTGGATACAGGTCTTGTTTCCAAAGTCTCGGCTTTTACTGTCGATACTGAACCTGTCAGGTTTACTTTTTTCTGTACGCCATAACCAACAACAACAACCTCATCCAGTTTTTGTGTGTCTTCTTTTAAGTTTACCTTAATGGATTGTTCTCCATTGTACTTAATCTCCTGGGTCAGGTAACCGATAAATGAGATAACGATCACATCTCCTTTTTTAACATCCAAGACGAAATTACCATCCATGTCGGTAACTGTACCGTTAGTAGTACCTTTTACAACAACGGAAGCTCCGGCTACAGGGCCAAATTCGTCTTCCACGATACCTTTTAAACTCGCTTGTTGCTGAGAAATGCCAACTTTAGGAGTTGCTGTTTCATTGGCTGCAAACATCGTTCCTGATGAACAAAGAGCAGTAGACAACAGCAAAAAGCTGACTGGTCTTACAATTTTCAACATACTAATTGTTTTTTGTTTAATAATAATAGTCACTATATGAATAAGATCTAAGGAGGTGACAATCACCATACTTATAGACTTAACACATTTTTTTTCTTGATTTTGAACGTCCAGAAAAAACTTGCCTTCAAAACTTAACTTAGTTCTTGTAGGACTACGTTTCTTCGACGTGACAAATGTAATACATATTTATTACAGTACATACTTTTTTTTAGAAAAAATTAGCACGATACCTGTGAAATGTATTTTAACATCGCCTTTATATAACGCGACAAATATATTAAAATATTTCATTAACGCAAACAATATTATCTGCTTTTTTTCTTATATAAGCCTAATGTTTGCTCTTCTTCCTTTGAAAATCTAAATATTGATTACTTTTATTCGGTGTGTGTAAAATTAATCTTTTACTATATTAAGTGTAATTTAATATTTGCCGATTTACCCAATGATAGAACTTGAAATGTTAATTAACAATTAAAGGGCGTTTCTGTGGATTATGTGAGTATGTTTGTAATTAGGCTTTTATCCCTTCGTACTTATTGTAATAAGTATTTAATTAACATCGAATAATAAACCACATATCATATGGCCTGATTAGTGACAAAATCCGATAGTGGCTTTGGTAAAATCCAATGCCCATGAAAATCGGATTGCATGGGCATGAAATTTTGGATGGATGGGCATGGATACTTTTTTCAATCCTTAGGGGCTTATTGTATAAAATGCATTTTTCAGGCTTGAAAGACATCCGAAACCCAATAAATGTTAATCCACTTTTCTGCCATCAAAAAGGACTTTTTCGCCTTTTTTGAGCGTTTCCAGCAATTACGACCGTCCTCTTTGCCACCATGACCGTGCTAATGTGTAGTGCACTCGGCACCTCGCGAAGATTAGGACGGTCGTAATGGCGATTAGGACGGTCGTAATTGGAAAGAGGACCGTCTTCAGGGCAAAAAAGCCTCTAAATTTCCTTGGGATATTTGGAACGCTGTCCGTTTTATTTTCAAATATTCGATTCTCCGGGAGTTAAGGTTTATCACTTTGACGGTGTTTCCGGTTTTCGGTAATCAAATTGCATGCTTTTCAGAACGGACTGCGCACCTCGTTTTTCCTATTGTCAGAAAGGGAAACTTAAACCATGAAAAAAGTCAAACCAAAATCGATCAAGATTTTGAACGAAATAGAAAAACAGCCAAAAAAGGGGGTTATTGTATATCTCTCATTATTTTTTCGAGCACGTTTGTCGAATTTATTTAATCATAGTCCTACAAGAACTTCGCATTAAAATCCTCCTTTTTTTCTATCATTCATTATGTTTTTTACAATAAGTAATTAGTCCTACAAGAACTAAGTCAAGTTTTTGGATATAAGTTTTTTTGAACGTTCAAAATCAAGAAAAGAATGTGTTAAGTCTATAAGTTGGGTGATTGTCACCTCCTTAGATCTTATTCATATAGTAACTATTATTATTAAACAAAAAACAAATTGGTATGTTGAAAATCGCAAGACCAGTCAGCCTTATGTTGTTGTCTGCAGCATTGTGTTCCGGAGGAGCAGCTTATGCATTAGACAGTACGGCAACTCCCAAAGTTGGCATTTCTCAGCAACAAAAAAGTTTGAAAGGTACAGTGAGTGATGATTTAGGCCCTGTAGCCGGCGCTTCTGTAATTGTAAAAGGAACGACTAACGGTACGGTTACCGACATGGACGGTAATTTTGTACTGGATGTTAAAAATGGAGATGTTATCCAGATTTCTTTCATCGGTTATTTGACTCAGGAAATACCGTACACCGGACAAGCGTCGTTAACTGTAAACTTAAAGGAAGACACACAAAAGTTGGAAGAGGTCGTAGTTGTAGGTTATGGAACACAGCAGAAAGCGAACCTTTCAGGCGCTGTTGCTTCTGTTGCCAGTGAAGAACTGACCAATCGTCCTATCTCTAATGTATCATCTGGTTTGCAGGGTTTGATGCCTGGTGTAACGATCACTGCCGGTGAAGGTCGTCCGGGTGAAGACGGAAGTAATATCCGTATTCGTGGTGTCGGGACATTAAATAATTCTGATCCTTACATTTTGATTGACGGTATCGAAAGTGGTTCGATGGATAGTGTTGACCCCAATGATATCGAAAGTATCTCTGTATTGAAAGATGCAGCGTCGGCCGCTATCTATGGTTCGAAGGCATCGAATGGTGTAATTTTGATTACGACTAAACGTGGTAAATCAGGTGCTCCCCGCGTTTCATACAACGGTTATGTCGGCGTTTCAAGCCCGACGGCTGTTATTGACCGTGTAAGCTCTGCCGAATATGCAATGCTGTACAACCGTATTGACGATACGAATGGCCAGCCGCACCGTTATAGTGATGAAGATATTCGTCTGTTCTAGGACGGTTCAGACCCTTATGGTCATCCTAATACAGACTGGAATGATGCTGCTTATCAAACAGGTGTGCTGCATAAACATAATGTAAACGTAAGCGGAGGTTCTGAAAAAGCAAAATATATGGCTTCTGCCGGTTATTTAGGACAAACAGGTATTCTTCCTAATTCGGAACGTAAACAGTTTAACGGTCGTGCTAATCTGGATATGAATGTCACGAAGAAGTTGACAGTCCGTTTGAACATGGCTTATATCAAGAATGATTATAAAGACCCGAACTCCAACTATGGTGGCGGTTGGTCTGACCAGATCATTCGTCAGTTGAACATTCTGAGCCCGATGATCCCTGTTTATAAAGAAGATGGTACTTATGGGGCAACAAATGACGGTAACCCTATCGCATGGTTGGATTCCGGACAGACTGTTGATAAATACAATCAGAACTTTACAGGATCTTTGGCTGTCGATTATCAGATTATCGATGGTCTGAAAGCAACTGTTTCAGGTGCTTATGTAAATGACGATCAACACTACAAAGCATTTGTAAAGAAAATTGACGCTGACCCGGCGCAGGCTGCCCGTCCGAATAGTTTGTCGGAAGCATTCACAAACTGGAGCCGTTATAATCTGGATATTTTGTTGAACTATGATAAACAGTTCGGTAATCATGGTTTGAAAGCCATGTTGGGTTATCATGCAGAACAGTATGATGTGCGTTACAATTATATGTATCGTGAAAACTTCCCTAACAATGAGTTGGATGATATGAACGCCGGTGCGACAGCTACTCAAACAAACTCCGGATTTACCCGTGAATTGGCTATGCTTTCATACTTTGGCCGTGTAAACTATGATTACGCTGGTAAATATCTGTTGGAAGCTAACTTCCGTGCGGATGCCTCTTCCCGTTTTGCTCCGGGACATCGTTGGGGATATTTCCCTTCTTTCTCAGGTGCATGGCGTATCAGTGAAGAAGGATTTATGGAAAATACGAGAGATTGGTTGAACAGCTTGAAGATCCGCGGTTCTTGGGGTATGCTGGGTAACAGGATGCATTGAGTGACGGAACTCCGACAGGCGGTGACTTCTATCCTTGGTTGAACACCTATAATCTGGGTGCTAATTATCCTTTTGGCGGTGCGTTGACAACTGGTTATTATCAGGGCAGTTATAAAATCGAAGACCTTTCATGGGAAAAATCTACAACATGGGGTATCGGTTTGGACGCTGTGATCAATAATAAGATCAACTTGACATTCGATTACTATGATCGTAAGACTACAGACATTATTATGGAAGTTCCGGTTCCGACAGAGTTCGCATTAGGAGCTTATAAAGATAATGTAGGTGCGATGCGTAACCGTGGTGTTGAAATCCAATTGGGTTACAATAACCGTTGGGGTGATTGGAAATTCGGCGTAGTCGGTAATTTTGCTTATAATAAAAATAAGATAGAAAATTTAGGTGGTGTCGAACGTATGTCTGATGGTGACTTCCTGCGTAAGGTAGGTTCGCCGATCAACTCCTGGTATGTTTATAAAACAGATGGATTCTTCCAGTCTGACGAAGAAGCACAAGCTTGGATGGATAAGTATTCCAAACAGGAAGGATATCCGTTCGGACAGAAGTTTAGAGCCGGTGATTTAAGATATGTCGACACAGACGGTGATGGCAAGATTACGGCTGAAGACCGTGAATTGTATAAAACGAAAGATCCGGTCATGACATTCGGTTTGAACTTGAATGCAGCTTATAAGAATTTTGATTTGACAATGAATTTCACAGGAGCCGCTAATGTAGGATTTGCTTATACAAAAGAAGCTTTTGGTGAATTCTCCGGTAGTGCAGGGCATCCGTCCACAGCATGGCTGGACTCCTGGACTCCAGAAAATCCGAATGCAAGTATGCCACGTGTAGCTGAAGCTCGTATGTCTCCGAGTGAAGCTTCCAATGTTTTGTCTGACTTTTGGGTAATCAACACAAGCTATCTGCGTTTAAAGACTTTACAATTGGGCTATACTTTCCCGAAAAGTCTTTTGGAAAAAGTAGGTGTTCAGAATTTGAGAGTGTATTATTCAACTGAAAACTTGCTGACATTTGATTCTATGCCGTTGAATGTAGATCCGGAAACTGTAAGCTCTCGCTTGTCAAGCTATCCTCTGTCAACAACACATTCATTTGGTGTTAATATTACATTCTAAACAATTAATGATTATCTAATTATAAGTTGAATTATATGAAACGTATATCAATATATCTATTGGCTGGAGTAGCACTATTGTCTACTGCCTGCTCGGACTTTTTGGATACAGCTCCGCATGATGCGCTGTCTCCTTCCACAACATGGAAAACAGAAAATGATGCTGAAAGCTTTGTTGTAGGATGTTATAATGGACTGTGGGATCCAAGTTCTATTTTGTACCTGGATTGCGGTTCTGATATCGGTTATAATAATTTCCCTTGGGAAGGATGGCGTCCTTGGGGTGATGGCTCTTTGGCAAGTTCCAATACCGGAGCTTCATTCTATAATTTTTCTATTATCCGTCGTTGTAATACGGTATTGGACAATATTGACAATGTCGAGTTTACGACACCGGGAAAGAAAGAAGATTTGATCGCCCAGGCTAAAGCCATTCGTGCTTATTGCTATTTCCGTATGAACTGGTGGTACGGCGGTGTGCCTATTATCGGCTCTTACCTGACAGCTGAAGAGGCTCAGGTTCCTCGTAATACGGAAGAAGAAGTGCGCCGGCAAATTGCACAAGATTTGGATGATGCGCTTGCAAACATTAATGCTGAGCCTTCCGAACGTGGACGGATTGCGAAAGGAGCGGCCCTTGCGATCAGAATGCGCGAAGCTTTGTATTATGATGAATGGCAAAAAGCTAAAGATGCGGCTCAAGCTATTATCGATTTGAAACAGTATGAATTGGATCCGGATTATTCCAATCTGTTTAAACTGACGGGAATTGATTCCAAAGAAGTTATTTTAGCGGATCAGCGTATTGCAAATATATATGGTTTAGGTGTTGTCGGCCAGATGTATAATAACAAAGATGCTGGTTGGTCTTCAATCGTACCTACTCAGAATTTAGTTGATATGTATGAGATGAGTAACGGTTTGACAAAAGATGAACCGGGTAGTGGTTATGATGCTACTCATCCGTTTGCCAACCGGGATCCTCGTATGGAAAAGACTATTCTTTTCCCCGGACAGGAATGGAGAGGTGAAGTCCTGAATACTTTGGATGAATTTGAAGCTGATGGTAAATCGAAAAATATCAATTATCCGACTTATACCGATAATGCTTCTAAAACGGCTTTGACATGGGCTAAATATTTGGATCCGATCGATCAGTATTCGAACATATGGAATACGGCTACTTGTGTGATCGTTTTCCGCTATGCAGAAGTATTGCTTACTTATGCTGAAGCATCGAATGAATTGGATGGTCCTTCGGCTCAGGTTTATGAATATTTGGATCAAATCCGTACACGTGCAGGCATGAAGCCGGTCGATAGAGCCAAATACGGTACAAAAGAATCATTGCGTGAGTTGATCCGTCGTGAACGTTGTGTCGAACTGGCTGGTGAAGGATTGCGTCGTGCAGATATCTTGCGCTGGAAAGATGCCAGTGGTAAGAGATTGGCTGAAACATTGTTGAACGGGGAATTGAATCGTATCACAGGAACTATCAACTACAGTGAAACTGATCCTTATAAACGTGCAGTTATTTCTGATAAAAGAGCGTTTATCGAAAATCGTCAATTTGTAGAGAAGAATCGTTATTTGCCGATTCCGCAAGGTAGTATCGATAAGAACCCGAACCTGAAACAGAATACAGGTTATTAATAGGTACGCCATTTGGCGAAAAGTCTTTTTATTAAAATAGAAAGCCGCGACTTTATGTTGCGGCTTTTTTCATATAAATTATATCTTTATGAATGCAAAAGCTTCGATTGTATTCGAAAGTTTTGTAGTTTTGTGAAAAACTTTCGAGTATGGACGAATATTTTAATCTTCTGAAAACTTATAATCTTTGGGGAGGGAACACTCCACAGATGGGATTCTTCAGGCGTGGTTATACGGATAGGTTCCAATTCAAATATGTTGTCTGGCGAGTTGGCTACTCTATTATCGGGGCGATATGTCAATTTTGAGATATTTCCATTCTCGTACACGGAATATGCAGAACTGAATGGAAAAGATCTTTGCAAACAAAGTTATCTGGATTATCTGGAGAGTGGAGGATTGCCGGAATTAGTGCATTTGTCTTTACCGGAGATTCGTCGGAATTATATATCGGCATTAAAAGACACAGTGCTGTTACGCGATATCATACAACGTTATAATATAAAAGAAGCACGTCTTTTAGAAGATATATTTATTTATATAGTAAATAATGCATCAAACTTATTGTCAATTAGTAATGTGACGAATTACTTTAAAAGTAAGGGGCGAAAGACCAGTTATGACACTGTGGCCGCTTATATTCGATTTATCGAACAGACTTACTTGATTCATCGCGCAGAACGATATAATATTAGAGGAAAAGATATAATAGCAGGAAATAGCAAGTACTATATAAATGACCTTTCTTTTAGTAATTATCTCTATAGAGGATTTGCCTATGGCGTTGGTTATAAGCTTGAAAATTTGATCTATTTGGAGTTGTTACGGGAAGGATATGATGTTTATGTCGGTAGCATTAGGGATAAAGAGGTGGATTTTGTCGCCATCAAAGGAGATCGGACTATTTATTTGCAAAGTACATATTTATTGGCAGATAAAGATACGATCGAACGGGAATATTCTGCATTAGAAGCTATTGGTGATAATTATGAAAAGATAGTCGTTTCGCTTGACGATGTGCTTCTGCCTTCGAAAGAGGGGATTCGTCATTTGCAAGCCTGGAATCTGACTTCTGCCATTCAATGAAAATTTTATATACCTTTGCAGCCATAATAGAGAAAAATATATGATTTCGGTTGAAGGACTTACAGTTGAGTTTGGCGGGTTTACGCTTTTTGATGATGTTTCGTTTGTGGTGAATAAGAAGGATCGTATCGCACTGGTTGGAAAGAACGGGGCGGGAAAGTCTACGATGCTTAAGATATTCGCTGGTTTGCAGTCTCCGACCGCGGGGACAATCAGCGTGCCGAAAGAAACGACAATCGGTTACCTTCCCCAGCAGATGAAACTGGCGGATACGCAGACGGTTCGCGAAGAAGCCGAGCAGGCTTTCGAGCATATCCATGAAATGGAAAAGGAAATGGAGCGGCTGAACCTGCAATTGGCCGAACGTACCGATTATGAGACGGAATCCTACCAGAAACTTATCGATCGTGTCACCCATCTGACAGAACACTTCCAGCTGATGGGTGGAAATAACTATCATGCGGAACTGGAACGTACGCTTATCGGTCTGGGGTTCACCCGGAATGATTTCGACCGGCCGACTTCCGAGTTCAGCGGGGGATGGCGTATGCGTATCGAGCTTGCAAAACTCTTGTTGCGTAAGCCGGATGTTCTGTTGCTGGACGAGCCGACAAACCATTTGGATATCGAGTCTATCCAATGGCTCGAAAACTTTATCGCGACACGTGCCAATGCTGTTATTCTCGTTTCTCACGACCGGGCGTTTATCGACAATACGACTTTCCGTACGGTCGAGATCGAGCTTGGAAAAATCTATGACTATAAAGTAAAATATTCCGAATATGTCGTGTTGCGCCAGGAGCGGCGTGAACAACAGCTCCGTGCTTTTGAGAACCAGCAGAAGAAATTGGCCGACACGGAGGCTTTTATCGAACGCTTCCGCTATAAGGCGACTAAATCCGTTCAGGTACAATCCCGCATCAAGCAATTGGAGAAAGTGGAACGCATCGAAGTGGATGAAGTGGATACGGCTATGCTGAACCTGAAGTTTCCGCCGGCTCCCCGTTCCGGTTCGTATCCGGTGATAGTGGAAGACCTTGCCAAACGGTATGGCGAACACTTGATCTTCGAGCATGCGACATTTACGATCAACCGGGGGGATAAGGTCGCTTTTGTTGGCAAGAACGGGGAAGGTAAATCGACATTGGTAAAATGTATAATGGGAGAGATTACCGACTTCACCGGCAAGTTGCAACTGGGGCATAATGTCAAGATCGGTTATTTTGCCCAGAATCAGGCACAGCTTTTAGATGAAAATCTGACGGTGTTCGATACGATCGATTATGTGGCGCAAGGGGATATCCGTACGAAGATACGCGATATTTTGGGCGCTTTCATGTTCGGGGGAGAAGCTTCGGATAAAAAGGTCAAGGTCTTGTCGGGAGGGGAGAAAACGCGTCTGGCAATGATCCGTTTGCTGCTGGAACCGGTGAACTTCTTGATTCTCGATGAGCCGACGAACCATTTGGATATGCGTTCTAAAGATGTGTTGAAAGATGCATTGAAGGAGTTTGACGGAACGGTAATTGTCGTTTCACACGACCGTGAGTTCCTGGATGGCCTGGTGGACAAAGTATATGAGTTTGGCAATAAACGGGTGGTCGAACATCTGGGAGGAATTTATGATTTCCTCGAACGCAAGAAGCTGGATAGTCTGCAAGAACTGGAACGTTCCGCCCAGGCGGCATCTGATGTTGCTGCGGCAGATGTACAACCCACTCAAAATAAGCTCTCGTATGAAGCCCGCAAGGAGCAGAGTAAAGCGATCAAGAAAGTGGAAAAAGCGATTGCGGAATCCGAAAAGAAAATTGCGGATTTGGAAAAATCCATAGCGGCAATCGAAGCTAAACTGGCAACGCCTGAGGGAGCGGCGGATGTCTCTTTATATAGCGAATATTCGGCCTTGAAGAAAGATTTGTCGGATACGATGGATCTTTGGACTGAACAAACAATAGAATTGGAAGAATTATCATGACAACAAAGACGCAACAGATACGTATTGAAGATTTCGATTATCCGCTGCCTGACGAGCGGATCGCTAAATTCCCGTTGCCTAAGCGGGATGAATCGAAACTTTTATTATATAAGGAAGGAAAGGTCGGAGAAAGTATATTCAAACACATTACGGACTATCTGCCGGAAGGCTCGTTGATGGTCTTTAATAATACGCGGGTGATCCAGGCCCGTCTTTTGTTTCAGAAAGAGACAGGGGCCAAGATCGAGATTTTCTGCCTGGAACCGGTCGAACCGCATGATTATGCATTGGTATTCCAGCAGACCGAACGTTGCCGCTGGACGTGCCTGGTCGGTAACCTGAAAAAATGGAAAGAAGGGCTTTTGACTAAGATGGTGCAGCTCGATGGCGAAACTGTCACGCTAAAAGCGGAGAAGCTACAGACTTGCGGAGATAGTCATCTGATTGAATTCTCCTGGGATCATCCGACTTGTACGTTTGCCGATCTCCTGGATGCGGCTGGTGTATTGCCTATTCCTCCATACTTGAACCGGGAAACTGAAAAAAGCGATTTGCAGACTTATCAGACTGTCTATTCGAAGATAAAAGGTTCGGTGGCCGCTCCGACTGCCGGTTTGCATTTTACGCCGGAAGTCCTGGCTGATATCGATGCGCACGGCATCGGACGCGAGGAGTTGACGCTTCATGTCGGAGCCGGGACGTTCAAGCCGGTGAAAAGTGAAACAATCGAAGGCCACGAGATGCATACGGAATTTATATCCGTACGCCGTAGTTCGATCGAGCGGATCAAACAGAACCTCGGTAAGATTATTGCGGTCGGTACGACTTCGGTCCGTACGCTTGAAAGCCTCTATTATATGGGAGTTACGCTGGCTTCGAATCCGGAGGCGACAGCCGATGAATTGATTGTCAAACAGTGGATGCCTTATGAAGAGTCGAATAACCGTCTGACTGCTGATGAAGCGTTGCAAAATATCCTGGATTATCTGGACAGGCATCAGGCGGATAAGCTGGTGACGGCTACCCGGATCATTATCGCCCCGGGTTATGAATTCAAAATCGTACGGGGTATCGTGACGAATTTCCACCAGCCGAAAAGTACTTTGCTGCTGCTGATCTCAGCCTTTGTAAAAGGAGATTGGAAGAACATTTACGATTATGCCCTGGCGCATGATTTCCGTTTTTTGAGTTACGGGGATAGTTCGCTGTTGCTGTAAAGTACTGGTAGATCAGGCAATAATTGTGCTGAATGATGAACGGTAAGAATATCGATCCGGCTATCATTTAGCACTAAGTAGACTATCCTGTAGTTAGAGCGTATTAGTTCTCGTATATAATGGACATTATATTCAGGCACAACTCTTCCTGATAGAGGAAAGTTCTCTAAGATACTTACAGAGTCAAAAAGGTAATTTACAACTCTTGAAGCTTGTCGATAGCTATTCTGTTCAATGTAGTTTCCAATATCATTAAGGTTTTGAATAGCAAAGTTAGTCCATTTTATTTCAACCATTTTGACAGTTTGTTTCTTGCTTCTTCTTTAGTATTGGTTAACATTAATGCAGACTCTAAACGTCCTCGTTCTATTTTTTCAAGAAAAAGCAATCTGTCTTTTGTCTCTTTCAACGAAGAAACATTGGCTGGTTTATTAGAGATATTTAATTCATTTAGCATAGCTCGTTGGTTTTATATATGTTTATTTGACAAAGATAGTTATTTTCTTCAATTCAGGTTTCTAATGCAATAAGATTATTATGTATTCGTTGTATTTATCAGATAATAGTATATTTGTTCCCATATTGGTATAAGATGAAATTGAATATAATCTCATATTTGTTTCTGTTTTTTGCAATAGTTTCTTTGTATTCCTGTAAATCGGCGAAGTTGAGCGATGCGGAAGAAAAGCAACGCATTGGCGAATACTTTGAAGCTGCGGCCATATACCGGAAAGTATATACAAAAACACCTCCTGTCAAGCGGGACTTGCGTGGTTATATCGCTTACAGGATGGCTGATTGTAATCGCTTGATTAATAATACGCCGCGTGCAACCAGTGCGTATATGAATGCCTTGCGCTATAACTATCCCGACAGTATTGTGAACCTCAGGCTGGGACAGATGTACCATAAGAGCGGACGTTATGGTGAAGCGATCAAATATTACAATGATTATCTGTTAGCGGAACCGGGCAGCATATTGGCATTTAACGGTATTACGGGGTGCGAGGAGGCTACGAAATGGAAACAGAATCCGACTCGTTATGTGGTCAAACGAATGGAGAAGTTTAACTCCCGCCGTTCCGAGTTTGGCCCGATGCTGTACGGAGAAAAATATGACCAGCTTTATTTTGCATCGACTCGTACGCCCAAAGGAGCCGGAAAAGATAAGGATGAGACTACCAATGCGATTACCGGGCAACGGAATAATGATTTCTTCCTGGTGAAGCAGGATGAGAACGGAGCCTGGCAAGCACCGATAGAGTTGGAGGATGAAGTAAATACGGAATTTGATGAAGGGACGCCCTCTTTTTCGAAGGATGGGAATACGATGTATTATACTTATTGTGCGCAGGATCCGGAGGGACCGCGTACTTCTGAAATTTATATCTCTACCCGTAGCAGTGCCAAATGGGGGAAGGGTACGCGTGCCAGTATCGTAAAAGATTCGGTGACAGCTCTTGGTCATCCGGCGATTTCGCCTGACGGTAAATATTTGTATTTTGTATCCGATGCAGTGGGCGGTTACGGTGGTAAAGACTTGTTTCGGGCGCGTGTTGTCGGGAATGATTTCGGACCGATGGAAAACCTGGGACCGGATATCAATACGCCGGGTGACGAAATGTTTCCATATGTGCGTGATTCCGTTACACTTTATTTTGCATCGGATGGTCATCCGGGTATGGGAGGACTCGATCTGTTTAAGGCTACTTTAGACAGTACCGGTAAATGGAATGTCGAAAACATGAAAGCTCCGATCAATTCTTCCGGAGATGACTTCGGTATCACTTTCGCCGGGAAGCAGGAAAAAGGCTTTTTTAGTTCCAATCGAAATGATGCACGCGGATACGATCATCTGTATTCTTTTGAAATGCCGGTTATCACGATCTTTATTGAAGGTATCGTATCGGATGTGGATGAGAATCCGATCGAAGATGCGACAGTACGTATTGTCGGCCGGGACGGTTTGAACGAAAAAGTGCTGGCAAAGAAAGATGGTAAGTACAAAGTGGAACTGGAACGTGACATCAGGTATGTGATGATGGCCAGTGCACGCGGTTATCTGAACCAGAATTTTGAGTTGAAGACCGGGCCGGAAGAAAAGAATGAGACATATATCGTGGACTTTTTCCTTTCTCCGATCAGCAAACCGGTTGTGATCGAAAATATATTCTATGATTTCGATAAGGCGACACTGCGTTCGGAATCGAAAAAAGCATTGGATGAACTGATTAAGATGTTGAATGACAATCCGAATGTGACAATCGAATTAGGAGCGCATACCGACCGGAAAGGTTCGGACCAGTATAATGAACGCCTGGCCCAACGGCGCGCCCAATCGGTAGTCGATTATCTGATTGCGGGAGGTATAGCCAAAGACCGCTTGGAAGCCAAAGGATATGGTGAAAGTGTTCCTAAGGTGATCAACAAAAAGATGGCTAAGAATTACGATTTCCTGAATGAAGGGGATGTCCTGACGGAAGAATTTATAGAGAAGCTGACTCCTGAACAGCAGGAGACTGCGGACCAGATAAACCGTCGGACAGAATTTAAAGTATTACGGACAAACTATAATCTGTTTTGATTTATCAGCAGAGTAGACAAAGATATAAGGTACCTCGAATTTTTATCTTGTAGCGCGTAAGAGGTTGTCTTTGAATATCGGCATTTTTTTCTGAATGAGCCCGCCGGTTTTCGGATAACCTCTTACTTTAGTTAACTGGTCGATTAATTATTGCGCCTCTGATTATTTAATTGCTGATAAAGCTTATCTTTGTGGCAAATAAAAACAAGATACTATGCGGATTAAAGTACTTCACTTATTATCTTTTATGTTGATTTTTAGTGCTTGTAACGGTCAACAGCCCAAAAAGGTGGAAACAGAGAACACAAAAGAACGTACTTTTGAAATGGTTTCTGTTCCAAGTGTCATAACCGAGCCGGAAAAACGTGCAGCCTATCTGGTCACGCACTATTGGGATAAATTTGATTTTACCGATACGACCTTGATCCACCTTCCCGAAATCACGGAACAGGCAGCATCCAATTATATTGACATGATGAAATATGTTTCACCAGCAACGGCTGCTTCTTCTATTAAAGACATGATGAATAAGGCGGCTGTCGACAGTACGATGTTTGCTTATTTTGCCGGGTTATATGAAAAATATTTGTATGATCCGAATTCACCCATGCGGGATGAATCTCTCTATATACCTGTATTGGAAGCTGTGTTAGAGGCTCCGGTTTTCGATGAAGTCCATAAAGTACGTCCGGCGCATCTTCTTGAAGTGGCTCTTAAAAACAGGATAGGGGAGCCTGCTACCGATTTTACCTATACGCTGGCAGACGGAAAGAAAGGCACTTTGTATCATGTGAAAGCTGATTATCTGCTTTTATTCTTCTATAATCCGGATTGCCATGCCTGCAAGGAAATAACCGATCAGCTTGCTGCTTCCCCGATTGTGAATGGATGGATCAAGAATAATAAACTCAAAATCCTTGCTGTCTATCCGGATGAAGATCTGGATGCGTGGAGGAACCATATTTCTTATATGCCGGCAAGCTGGATTAATTCTTATGACAGCACGGTCAGCCTGAAGAATGATGAGATTTATGATTTGAAAGCTATCCCGACACTTTATCTGTTGGATAAGGATAAGAAAGTTATTTTGAAAGATGTTACATTTAACCAGATAGAGAATTATTTACAACAATAACAAACGAAATGAAAGGAAGAACATTTTTATTATCAATGGCTTTGGTGACCGGTGTCAGCTTGAGTGCATCGGCTCAATTTAAGATTGGCGGTAAATCCATCAATACAAAGAAATTAGTAAATGCGGCAGCGGATGCTGCAAAAGCTATAACTCTGTCGGACGAGGATGTGGCAAAGATGGCGCGCGAATATATCCAGTGGATGGATACGCACAATGAAGTAGCTGGTCCTGATACGGAAATGGGACAGCGTTTAGCTAATCTGACAAAGGATGTAAAAGTGGATGGTCTTGACCTGAATTTTAAAGTCTATAATGTGATTGACGTAAACGCGTTCGCTTGCGGAGACGGAAGTGTTCGTGTTTGTGGAGGTCTGATGAAGATCATGGATGATAATGAAGTGATGGCAGTTATCGGTCATGAAATCGGCCACGTGGTACATACGGATTCGAAAGATGCCATGAAGCAAGCCTATCTGACTTCAGCGGCCAAGAACGCTGCCGGTGCTGCGAGTAATACGGCGGCAAAGCTGACTGATTCACAGTTGGGAGATCTGGCCGAATCGCTTGCTGGTGCGCAATATTCACAGACACAGGAAAACGAGGCGGACGATTACGGCTTTGAATTTAGCATAGCCAACGGCCTTGATCCTTACAGTATGTGTAATTCATTGAACAAACTGTTGGAATTGAGTGAAGAAGCCCCTAAATCGTCTAAATTCCGCCAGTTATTCTCCAGTCATCCGGAAACGCAAAAGCGGGTGGAACGCATGAGGGCAAAAGCGGATGAATACGTGAAGAATCAGAAATAAACCGTTAACGGCACTTAAATAGATGGTTTTTTGATTAAAATAATGCTAAATCCTTGATCTTTTCTGCTGAAAAACTATGCTGCATAACATAAAACAGGTATATTTGCACTGTGTTTTTCATGGTATTAGATTTAAGGTTAGCAATGAAGATTGGTTGTCGTGATGACAACCTTTTCTTTTTTTAGACCGTATGTTCTCTTCTTTCCTATCGAATGCTTTTTAAGATTCCGAAATAATATTACTTTTGTGTATTGACTAAAAAACTAAATAGTGTGGATACAAGAATAAAACTACGGGTACAGGGTTTGACGAATAGCCAGATACAGTCGGGTGCATATGCCCTGATCCTGGCGGAAGAAGAAGGGGTTCGCCGCATACCTATCATTGTCGGAACATCGGAAGCGCAGTCAATTGCGATTGCATTGGAGCGCATAACACCTCCTCGTCCTTTGACGCATGATCTGTTTGCAACGTTTGCCCAGGCTTTCGGTATCCGTTTACGTGAGGTTTTTATCTATAAGTTTGAAGACGGTGTGTTTTATTCCGAATTGCTTTTTGAAGATGGAGCCAACGAGGTTCGTCTGGATTCGCGTACTTCCGACGCTATTGCTATTGCATTGCGGGTAAAATGCGATATTTATACAACGCCTGAGATCGTGAAAGAATGTGGTGTTGTTCTGGAAGATGCCGCCATGGATGAAAAGGATAAGGATGATGATGATTTTATCCTGGATTTGGAGCCGGAAGATATAAAAGATGAAGTCCGGCTAAAAAAGTGGCTTTCCCTTTTGGATGCCGAGGAGCTGTCGGATCGTCTGGATGAGGCGATTGCAGATGAGAACTATGAGTATGCAAAAATGTATAAGGATGAAATACGGCGTCGCGAAGAGGAGGGAGGGCCCAAATGATAGAACAACAACTTGGTTTTAGCCTGGAGTCTTTTTTGCGTGGTATTCTGGGTATAGCAACGGTTTTAGGAGTGGCTTATCTCCTGAGTTATGACAGGAAACGGATCGATTGGAAACTGGTCGGAGGCGGATTGCTGATGCAGGTCATTTTTGCACTTGCGGTTCTGCATGTTCCGGCAGTCGGGATCGTGCTGGAATGGTTGGGAAAGGCTTTTATCAAGTTGATGGACTTTACACAGTCGGGTGTCGCTTTTCTGTTAGGGCCGTTGGTGACCAAAAGTGAAGGGTTTATTTTTCTTCTGAATTCACTCCCTGTCGTGATTTTCTTTTCCGCATTGGTTTCCTTGTTCTATTATTGGGGGATTATCCAGCGTATAGTGGGTGCTTTTTCCTGGGTTTTGCGTCGTTTTATGAATATATCCGGTGCGGAAGGATTGGTAACTTCCGGAAATGTATTTATGGGAATGACGGAATCGCCTGTTTTGATAAAGAACTATTTGCCGGCCATGAACCGGTCTGAAATATTTTTGGTCATGGTTTCCGGTATGGGTACGATTGCCGGAACAGTGATGGGGACTTATATCGGTATGTTGGCTGGTGGCGATCCGGTTGCCAGAGTCTTGTTTGCGAAGCATTTGCTTTCCGCATCGTTGATGGCTGCCCCGGGTTCGATTGTTCTGGCAAAGATTCTTTGTCCGCAGACAGAAAAAGCCGATGACCGACTGGTTAAAATGGAAAAAATAGGAGAGCATTCTACGGCATTGGATGCTTTGGCTGCCGGGACATCGACAGGTGTCCGCCTGATGGTCAATATTGCTGCCATGTTATTGGTCTTTATTGCGATGGTGGCGCTTGCCAACTATATATTGGAAGGGTTGGTCGGACGGTATACCGGACTGAATGATTGGATCGTGTCGGTCACGGACGGTAAGGCGCAAGGGCTGACATTCCAGTTTATTTTAGGGGTAATTCTTTCTCCTTTCATGTGGTTGATCGGGGTTCCTTATCAGGATATCATGCTGGTCGGCTCTTTGTTGGGGCAGAAAACAATCCTGAATGAGTTTGTCGCCTATTTCCAGATGCAGGAATGGAAAGATGCCGGTATGTTTGTATATCAGAAATCAGTTTTGATGTCTACTTATATTTTATGTGGTTTTGCTAATATTTCATCCATCGGTATTTTGTTGGGAGGCATGGGGGTGCTGGCGCCGGAAAAACGGGAACTCATTACCCGCTTCGGTTTTCCTGCCATGGTCGGTGGTGCCTTGGTTTCGGTGCTTTCAGCTACCATAGTGGGCATGATACTGGGGTAATTGAAAGTTGAAAATTGAAAATTGAAAGTGAGAGATGCAGATATTTTATACGCCGGATATTGCTGTTAATCCAGAGTTGCCGGAAGAAGAAGGTGGCCATTGTGTTCGTGTCCTTCGGTTGACAGAGGGCGATGAGATTTTACTGACGGACGGTAAAGGTTTTTTTTATAAGGCTGCTATCAGTAGGGCACATCCTAAACATTGTGAAGTCAGTATATTGGAAAGCTGGGAACAACCGGCTTTGTGGAACTTCAATTTGCATATAGCGGTAGCTCCGACTAAAAATATGGACCGGATGGAATGGTTTGCGGAGAAAGCAACGGAGATCGGTATTAATGCGATCACTTGTTTAAACTGCCGTTTTTCCGAACGGAAAGAGATTAAGCCGGCCCGCCTGGAAAAGATTTTGGTTAGTGCGATGAAACAGTCTCAGAAAGCAACATTGCCGGAATTGAATGGAATGACGGATTTCCGTTCTTTTGTCAGCCAGCCTTTTGAAGGCCGTAAGTTTATCGCTCATTGTGAAGAAGGCGAAAAACCTTTATTGAAGAAAGTGTACCATCCTGGCGAGAATGCTTGATACTGATCGGTCCGGAAGGAGATTTCAGCCCGGAAGAAATAGCCTTTGCCCTGCAACAAGGATTTGAACCCATCTCATTGGGCGAAAGCCGGTTGCGCACGGAGACGGCGGCATTGGTGGCATGTCATACGATACATGTGTTGAATCAGTAAGAATAAATTTTTGTAAGAAAAGGGATATGTTAACCCAAAAAAATATTTTGGTTCATATCCTTTTTTTATTTTTCTTTGAATCGTTATTTAGAGCATCAACGGAAAAGGAGAAGATTAATGAAGAATTCTGGTATATTAACGTAGGTCCTAACGTTAAGAGTAAAATACCATAATTCTTTGCGAATATCATATAAGCCTTTAAATGTGCTTGGCTGTATATTTGTACGGCAGACTTATGTCTGTCGTCTGATTGTCCATTCTTTTAACAAATAAAATATTATGATACCACTTTATCAAGAACTACCATTTACGAGCAATAGTTATATAAACTTCTATAAAGAAGATTTGCCTCATTTTATTGTTCCGTGGCATTATCATCCGGAAATTGAAATCATGTATATATTAGAGGGCATAGGCACGCGTTTTGTTGGTGATCATATAGGTAGATACCAAGAAGGAGATGTTTGCATGGTAGGGCCGAAACTACCTCATGAATGGAGAAATGACGATGAGTTTTTTACACAAGGAGCAGGACTGAAGGCTTCTTGTTTATGTTTGTTTTTTCTGAAAGATATTTTTGAAGCTAATTTGATTCGTCTGCCGGAGATGTCTAATATACGTCAGCTTATAGAACGTTCTAGAAGAGGAATTAAGTTTGTAGGGAAATCCCGGGATGCCATTGGCTCTTTTATTCAGCGGTCGGTAAATGATACCGGAGCGTCCCGTATTATTAACTTTATTTCTTTGTTAGAATGATGGCTACCACTGATGAATACGAATTGTTAGCGAGTATCGGCTTTACGGAATCTGTTAATTCTTCTGATTTTGAAAGATTTGATAAGGTATATCAATATATGATGAAGAATTTTATGAAACCGATTAAATTAGAGGAAGTGGCATCACTGGTTGGGCTTACTCCTAATGCTTTTTGTCGCTATTTTAGAGGACGAACGAAGAAAACATTTATTCAATATCTGAATGATATAAGAATTGGTCATGCCAAAAAGTTATTGATTGAAGGACGTATGAAGATTTCGACATTGAGTATGGAGTCCGGTTTTAATAACTTATCAAATTTTATTGAGCAGTTTAAACGCTCTACGCAAATGTCCCCCTCGGAATACCAGAAGAAATTTGGGGTAAAAAACCAAAAAGTTATATGAATTTGGAATTATGGTAAAATACCAGAAATGTGTGTGAGAATTAAGAAATAAGATAATATCGGATTACTATATATTTGCAATATGATATTCGAGATATAGTTAACAGTTGTAATTCTAATAATAGAAAGCCTATGAATATAGAAATATTTGAATGAATAGTTTTGTCACACGATTGTAAATTATCCTGTTTGAGTACTAATATGAATAGAAGAAATTTTATAAAACAAACTACAATAGCCGCTTTAGGGAGTCTTACTGCCTTAGATACTCTTGGTTCTTCTAATAAGGATACGATGGCTTTTGAGACTGGGAGGAGAAATGTTTCACCTCGTGCAATTACTATGTGGGATTTTTCTTGGTTGGAGCGCCGTTGGCCGGGTGCTGGTTATGAAGACTGGGATATAGCATTGGATGAATTGCAGGAACGTGGTTATAATGCAATACGTATTGATGCTTATCCACATTTGATTGCAGAAAACCCGACTAAGAAGTGGTTATTGAAAGAAGTTTGGAATCAGCAGGTCTGGGGTAGTCCGGATTTGAATGAAGTACAGGTTCAACCGAATTTGAATAGATTTCTATTGAAGTGCAAAGAACGTGATATAAAAGTTGGACTTTCTTCTTGGTACCGCCAGGATATAGATGATGTTCGAATGAAGATAACGACCTCTGATAAAATGGCTGATTGTTGGATTTCGGCTCTTCAATCTATAGAACAGGATGGATTACTGGATACCATATTGTTTGTAGATTTATGTAATGAATGGCCGGGGAATTTATGGGCACCTTTCTTTTCTTCACAGTATCCTCATGTTGTATGGGGGCAGTGGTATAAGGAAGAATCTCTTCGATGGATGAAGCAGGCTTTGAGTCGAATGAAGGAAAAATATCCGGATATACCTTTCCTTTTCTCGTTTGATTGTGGTGATGTTTATAAATATGAAGAAATAGATACTTCATTTTTGGATTTGTATGAACACCACATTTGGATGGTTCACCAGAATAATAGTGAGTTTTATAAGATTGTAGATTATAAAGACGGACAATTTTCTCCAGAGGCATATAAAAAAGTGGTGAAAGTTGCAGAAAATCTTTATCAGGATAAACCATTGTACTGGCAGAAACTTTTGACTGATAAAATTAAACTGATGGGAAAAGTGGCAAAAAGAGTAGGCCGCCCTCTTGTTACGACGGAATGCTGGGGTATTGTAGATTATAAAGATTGGCCTATGTTAAATTGGGATTGGGTGAAGGAACTTTGTGCTTTAGGCACTGTCACCGCTGCTCAAACCGGTATGTGGGCCGGGATAGCTACCAGTAATTTTTGTGGGCCTCAGTTTGTAGGAATGTGGCGTGATATAAAATGGCATCAGGAGATGACTGCAATAATCAGGTCTGCTGAGTTGGATGAATCTATTATCATGAATAATGAAGTAGCTGCTAAATTATTGAGACGGCTCTAAATTTCAATCTTCAAAAGTCTCAAATAAAAAAATATAGGCAAGGACGTTTTTTGTCTTTGCTGGGGATGTTGCATTTTTTTAATAATGATTAATCAATTAAATTGATTCTTTTATGGAGAAGAAGAATAGGACTTTTTATCTGGTTTTCATTTCCGTTTTTCTGCTTTTAGGAAACTTGATCGCAGAAGCTCAAACGGGAAGAACTATTTCCGGAATTGTTGTTTCAGAGGTTGATAATGAGCCTTTGATTGGTGTAAATGTAGTTCAGAAAGGAACTACAAATGGTGTAGTTACAGATCTGGACGGGAAATTTACTTTAACTGTTCCGGATGGGAGTGTTTTACAAATTTCGTATATTGGATATCAGGAACAACTTCTGACAGTTAAACCTAATATCGCCGTTTATCAAGTAGCGTTGAAAGAAGATTCGCAGGCTTTGGAAGAAGTGGTGGTAATAGGGTATGGCATTCAGAAAAAAAAGCTGGTGACTGGTGCTACCGTACAGGTGAAAGGCGATGATATCCAAAAATTGAATACAGTAAGTGCTTTAGGTGCTTTACAAAGTCAAACTCCGGGTGTGAATATTACTCAATCATCCGGTATGCCGGGAGAAGGCTATAGTGTGACGATACGAGGGTTGGGTACTACTGGCTCTTCGGGCCCATTGTATATTATAGATGGCGTGACGGGTGCAGATATTAATAATTTGAATCCAGCTGATATAGAGTCTGTTGATGTGCTGAAAGATGCTGCTTCGGCTGCTATTTATGGTTCACGTGCCGCAAATGGTGTCGTATTGGTTACCACAAAACAGGGGAAAGCAGGAAAGGCTTCTATTTCTTATGATGGATATTTTGGCGTTCAAAACGTGTATAAAATGGCTCCGACGCTAAATGCCCAGGAATACGCCATGATACAGAATGAAGGTCGGCTGATGGATGGCCTGCCTGCTTATGATTTTAGTTCTTTGGTTCCTAATTGGGAAAGTTATTCGAATGGGACGAATAAAGGAACAAACTGGTTGGATGCCATGAGAAATGAAAATGCACCGATTCAAAATCATGCATTGAATATCACTGGAGGTAGTGAACAGTCTGTTTATTCTATGGGTATTTCGTATACTTCACAAGAAGGTATTTTGGGCAAACCTGTACAGCCTAAATATGACCGTTATACATTTCGTCTGAATACGGAACATACATTGTTAAAAAATAATGATTTTGATGTGATTAAGTTTGGTGAAAATTTAACTTATTCATATAGTGAAAAATCAGGCATATCAATCGGTAACCAGTACCAGAATGATATTAATGGTGTGTTGAAAGCAAACCCATTCCTTCCGATGTATGACGAAAACGGTGATTATCATTATGCATTGGCTTGGGATCCGACTGGTGAAAATCCTATAGCGCTGATGGAGTATGCACACGGTCAAAATTTGACAAAAAAGCATAATATCAAGGCTAATGCATATGTAACCTTGCAACCAGTTAAAAACTTGAAAATTAAAAGTAGCTTTGGCTTGACGATGGAAGCGAATGCTTATCGTAGTTTTGAGCCGGTTTATGAATTGGCTTCTAACGTATATAATAAGGAGAATGAAGTGACTCAACAGATGTATATCAGTTCCGGATGGCTTTGGGAAAATACGATTAGTTATGATTTTAAAATAAATAACGATCATAGTTTTAGTGCAATAATCGGTCAGTCGATGGAAAGAAGCGGTTTAGGGGATAATTTGTCCGCCAGTAATGTGAATTCAATTTTTAATGATTTTGAACATGCATATCTGAATAATACAACTGTTATCTATGCCGATAAAACAACCGTAGGTGGATCTCCCTATATGAAAAATAAGATTTTACAGAAAAGGAGTATTGCATCTTTCTTTGGACGTGTAAATTATGATTATAAAGAAACTTATTTGTTGACTTTGGTAATGCGGGCTGACGGTTCTTCTAATTTTGCAAAAGGAAATCGCTGGGGATATTTTCCTTCAATTTCTGCAGGTTGGATTATGAGTAATGAAGCTTTTATGGAGTCGACAAAGAATTATCTTGATCTTCTTAAAATTCGTGCCAGTTGGGGACAAAATGGTAATCAAGATATTGATCCGTTCCAGTATCTGGCTACGATCTCATTTTTGAAATCTAATTATTTCTTCGGCCCGGATAAGCAAACGATTTCTTCTGGTGCATATCCTGATATTCTACCTAATAAAGATGTTACTTGGGAAACTTCCGAACAATTGGACTTAGGTTTGGATGCTCGTTTCTTTGGTGGCCGTTTGGGGCTCTCTTTCGATTATTATTTGAAGACAACTAAGGATTGGCTTGTACAGGCTCCAATTCTGGATTCCTATGGAACAAGTGCTCCATATATAAATGGTGGGGATGTTCGGAACCAGGGGATTGAAATGGCTTTGAATTGGAATGATCATGTTGGTGATTTTACTTATGGAGTAAATTTGAATTTATCTCATAATAAAAACGAGGTAACCCGTATTGCTAATTCAGAAGGTATTATTCATGGTAGCCCTAATATTTTGAGTGAAGGTACTACTGAAATGTATCGCGCACAAGAGGGATATCCTATCGGTTATTTTTATGGATACAAAACTTTAGGTGTTTTTCAGAGTGAAAAGCAAATAGCAGAGTATTCCGGTGCCAAGCTTTCCGGGACAGCTCCTGGCGATTTGATCTTTGCGGATACTAATAAAGACGGTGTAATTGATGATAATGATAAATGTATGATTGGTAATCCTCATCCTGATGTAATAATGGGGCTTACTTTTAATTTAGGTTATAAAGGATTTGATCTGGGAATAACAACTAATGCTGTATTAGGCAATCAGATTGCCAGATCGTACCGGTCATTTGCCGATCAACCGAAGGAAAATTATACCACTGATATTTTGGGACGTTGGCATGGTGAGGGGACCTCTAACCGCTTACCTCGAGTAGCGTCTGGAACAAATACAAATTGGTTATATATTTCTGACATATTTATAGAAGACGGTGACTATTTCCGTATTCAGAACGTCACATTAGGGTATGATTTTAAAAAATTATTTCCACGTATTCCATTGGGACAGGCCAGACTATATGTTACAGCCCAGAATCTGGCAACTTTTACTAAATATTCGGGTATGGATCCTGAGATTGGATATGGTGCGGACAAGAGCTGGGTTTCCGGCATAGATGTCGGTTTTTATCCGAGTCCAAGAACATATATGGTAGGTGTTAATTTAAAATTCTAATAGATTTGAAATATGAAAAAGATAGCATTTCTTATATTACTCGTTTCTTTTATTACAGGTTGTGACTCTTTTCTGGATTCAGACAATTTAGTAAAGAAAGACACTTCTAATTTTCCGGAGACTTCACAGGATGCATTGGATGCACTGACCGGGGTGTATACAGTATTACCGTCTGTGAATGTTAATCAGTGTACTTTTCTGGTATCTGAATTATTGTCTGATGATCGTTTGGGAGGTGGAACATTAGTGGACCGAAGTTGGGGGGCCATTGATCAATTGAAGAAGATAAATGATGATATGTTTCCTGATTTTTGGAAAAAAATGTATCAAGGTATTTTTCGAGCTAATATGTTGTTGGAAACTCTTGATGTTGTAAAAACATGGGAAAAGCCAGAATTGAAAGATCAGATTGCTGCAGAAGCTCGATTTTTACGTGCTTACTTTTATTTTGACCTGTGTCGAATGTTTGGAACGGTTCCATTAGTACTAACAACAGAGGCGGTTAATAATCCAAGAGCTGAAGTAAAAGACTTGTATGCCCAGATAGCAGATGATTTAATATATGCGATTCAAACTTTACCGAATAGAAGGTATGAAGCAAAAGACGGTCAGTTGGGGCATGCAACCAAATGGGCTGCCGAATCATTGTTGGCACGTGTTTATTTATTCTACACAGGGTATTATAAGCAGGATGTATTGCCTTTACCTGACGGAGGTTCTATTACAAAGCAAGAGGTAATTAATTGGCTGGATGATTGTATTAATAATAGTGGTCATGGGCTGGTATCTAATTTCGGTAATTTATGGCCTTATGCGAATTCGGCTACGGCTCCTGATTATAAGTTTGCTGCAGATAATAATTTGAACTGGGTCGGTGATGATCAGAATAATGAAACAATTTTTGCGATTAAATATTCTGCAATGGGTAACCATTCGACTAGTATCTATTATAGTAATCAGCCAGTGCTTTATTTTTCTATTCGTGAACAGCCTGATTATGAAAATATTTTTCCATTTGGACAAGGTTGGGGGGCCGGTACTGTAAGTACAAATTTGATCGAAGATTGGGAAGCAAGTGAACCGAATGATTTTAGACGTACAGCATCTATTCTGGATGTAAATAATCCGGATGAAAATATCAAAAGTTATACTTGGGGAGCCAGTATGCAAATTCAGGAAACAGGTTATTGGCAGAAAAAATATATAGCGATCAATGCCCATCAGGCAAAATCGGATGGCACAACAGCTTGCGTAAATTATAGTTGTGTATTATATGGACGTACCCCAGATTTTCAAATTGATAATACACAGGATCAAGTGATTATTCGTTACGCAGATGTCTTATTGATGATGGCGGAATTAAAAAAAGATGTAAGTTATCTGAATCGGGTGCGTGAGCGTGCAGGTTTAGCCCCTTTGGCAGTTTATACGGATAAGGCTTTGCAGGATGAACGTCGCTGGGAACTTGCTTTTGAAGGTGTCCGTTATTATGATTTACTCCGCTGGGGGATTGCGGCAGAAGCTCTTGGAAAGCAAAATGGAGTGAAAGTGAAAAATAATGGTGTGGATGATGTCATGAATATGGGGAATC
Source organism: Parabacteroides sp. AF48-14 (assembly GCF_003477465.1). NCBI lineage: Bacteria > Pseudomonadati > Bacteroidota > Bacteroidia > Bacteroidales > Tannerellaceae > Parabacteroides > Parabacteroides sp. AF48-14. The sequence goes on along the minus strand of NZ_QUDI01000003.1, from coordinate 42,009 downwards.
TGGTACAGCGTCTTCAGGAAACAGGTGGATTTATGCCGATTCCTAAAACTCAGATTGATTTATCTGCAGGGGTACTTGAGCAAACTCCGGGCTGGGGAAATGAAGCTTTGTATTAATTAATTAGTTAAATGAATTTATATGAAAAGGATAATAATAGCTCTTTTTTCGTTATTGGCAATATTTCAATTGTCCTGTAATCCGATAGAAGAAGAGCATAAACAAGGAAGTACTATTGCTGAAAGTGAATTGAATTTGGATGTTTACCCACTTACAGAAGGTGGAAATAAAATCGTAATGATAAATAGAACTCCAATGATTGGATCTCATTGGAATTATGGTTCGGGAATTTCCGTTCGTCAGCAAGACACCGTATTAGTCCCGTTTTTAGGGGAAAAGGAAATCGTCTTTACTGGAATTTGTTCTGGAGGAACTGTTTCTACTAGTCGAAAGGTGATAATTGATAAAATTTTGTATCCGATAGAAGATGAATGGGCTCTTTTTGCTGGTACTGATAGGAACGGTAAAACCTGGATGTGGGATTATACCAGTCCGGATGATGTTGTTTGGGGAAATGGGGGATACCCGGGAAATATAGCTCCCGCTTGGGCTACGATCAAAGCTGGTGATATGGACGAGCAGGATCCAGAAGTCGGAAAGGATGGAGTTATGCTTTTTGACTTGAATGGGGCGGCTAATTTCACTAAAATAAGTCAAACTGGACAGGTGGTAGAGAGAGGTAGTTTTCAATTTGATATGACCAAACAGAAACTAATGGCGGATGGAACACCTTGGTCTATTGGTACATTAACAATTGTTGACGGTACTGTGCTGAAAGGAGTTTCTCCTAATGAAGGAGGAAAAACTGTCCATGAATTTGATATACTGAAACTGACAGAAGATAAAATGGTATTGGCTCATGTTTTAAATAATGGATGGGAGGCTTGGTTTTGGTGTTTTAAAGTGAAAAAGTAAGGAGGAGGAGTAAGCTGGGAATAAGAGGATTAATCTTGGTTCCCGGCTTATATTTGAAATCTGGTGTGGAATCGGTAAACTGTTTTGTAGTATGAAAAGGATAGTTCTGTTTTGTATTTTACTTTGTCATTGTTTTTATCTTTCTGCTCAATATGAAAGAGCGGCACAATGGGAAGAAAAGATTCAGGAGTTAAGAGATAAAAATAGTAAAGAAGGGATTAAACAAGGTTGTGTTTTATTTATAGGAAGTTCCACTTTTACAAGATGGGGAGATACGCAGAAATACTTTCCAAATTCTGTTGTTGTGAACAGAGCCTTTGGAGGCTCTATGATGTGTGATCAAATATATTTTTTTGATGAAATTGTCAAACCATTTAGTCCCAGACAGATTGTTATTTACGAGGGCGATAATGACTTGAATGAAACGTCGACAACTCCAGTGCAGTTTATGGAAGATGTAATTTGTATGAGTCGCCTTATCCATTATCATTATCCTAAATGTCAGATATTACTTGTCTCTATTAAGCCTTGTCCGGCACGGGTGAAATCTTTTGATAAATATAAGGAAGCTAATAATCTTATGAGAGAGTATGCTGCATTATATGATTATATAGACTTCGTAAGTGTATGGGATAAGTTTGTAGATAAAAATGATCGTCCTATTATGAAATATTTTATGGATGATCAGATTCATATAACTCCTGATGCTTATCTTCTTTTTAAAGAGGTGATGGAAGATAAGCTATTGAAAAAAATAAATTAATAATATGACAAAGGTATATTGGTTTAGTTTGTTTACCTTTTTATTAATAGGGGGACAAGCTATAGGACAAAATAAATTGAATTTTGGGCGGACTGTCAGACAGCCGGTAAATGAACTCCCACGTTCAAAATCAACTCAGGATATTTTGAAACGGAAGGCTTATCAATCCGTTTCCGGAAAACTGAGTTTGGATGATGACGGAAACTTTTTGTTGTCCGGTGGCTGGGAAATGATCGAAGGATATAAGTTGGCTGGAAGGGGAATGTCTTTATGGGATATTCAAACCAATGCATCTGAATGGTATAATGCAGTTGTACCGGGTACGGTCTTGACAACTTTAGTGGAGCAATCCGTATATCCGGATCCTTATTATGGATTGAATAATTTACTTATACCGGATACGCTTTGCCGTATGGACTGGTGGTATCGGATTTCTTTTGCTGTTCCTCAAGATAATAATGATTCAGACTATCAGATATTATTGAATGGTATTAATTATAAAGCAGATGTTTGGTTAAATGGTAGCCGTTTAGGAACTATAAATGGTGCTTTTAAAAGAGGAATATTTCCTGTTACTGATTTATTGGATAAACAAGGCTTAAATACATTGGCTATTCATGTTTTTCCGCCTAATAATCCAGGTATTCCTTTTGAGGAAACGAAGGAATGGTTTGGCGGAAACGGGGGGGGCTCTTTGCTTGGATGGACCAACTTTTATATCTTCGGAAGGATGGGATTGGATACCAGGTATCCGAGATCGAAATATTGGTATTTGGCAAGATGTTAGATTGATGCGAGTAGGTGATGTTATTATGGAGGATCCTCAGGTTATAACGGACTTACCTTTACCTGATACTACTTATGCGGATATCACGATAAAGATACCCTTGGTGAATAATACTACAGAAGAACAAATTTTCTTCGTAAATGGGAAGATCGGAAATGTTTCATTTTCACAGAAAGTAGCGTTGAGCCCGTTAGAGCGGAAAGAAATATGTTTTACATCGGAAAAGTTTGAACAACTACGTTTTCAAAACCCTGCTTTATGGTGGCCGAATGGTTATGGAGCACAAGCTTTGTATAAGTTGAATTTGACTGTAATACGGGACAATCAGGCTTTACAAACAAAAAATATTCGTTTTGGTATTCGTGAACTTTCTTATAAACTTATGGCGCAAACTCCAGACAAGAGAAATGTGCGCTTTCAATATAGTCCTACAGATGTAGAAGAGAAGGGAAAACCTTTGTTTAATTATAAAAAACGAATTGCAATAGAAAATCCTGCTTTTCCACAAGTAGTTATTCCAACATTAGCAGATGGAACTATACGGTATTTGCAGGAAGAAGTGAATCAGTCGGAAAATCCATTTTTGACTATTTGTGTAAATGGAAAACCGATCTTTTGTCGTGGCGGAAATTGGGGTATGATGATGGGATGAAACGTGTGACCCGTGAGAGGCTTGAGCCTTATTTCCGTTTGCATAAGGATGCTAATTTTACAATGATTCGAAATTGGACTGGAGAGTCGACGGAGGAACTATTTTATACTCTCTGTGATGAATACGGCTTGCTTGTATGGAATGATTTTTCCCTTTCAACTCAAGGGTATAATTTGGAACCATTGGACGATGAACTATTTCTTTCGAATGCTCGGGATATTGTTTTGCGTTTTCGTAATCATCCTTCTATCGCCATATGGTGTCCACGTAATGAAGGGTATGCACCAGATATATTGGAAGATGGTTTTCAAGAAATAGTTAATACGGTGGATGGGACCCGACATTATCACGGGAATTCAAGATGTTTAAATCTTTGTCCAAGTGGTCCTTGGCATTATATTGACAATCAATTGGAATATTTGACTGAAAGAGCGAATGGTTTCAGTACGGAATTGGGAGCACCTTCTGTTCCAACAGTGGAAACTCTTCGTAAATTTATACCGGAAGAAGATCTTTGGCCGATTGGAGATGTTTGGTATTATCATGATTTACATTATGAAAGTTTTGATTGGAAAAATTATATCCGCGATGTGGAAAAATTAGGAATGGCTCCATCTCGTAGTGCGGATGAGTTTTGCTCGCGAGCTCAGTTTATTAATTATAATCTGTATCGTAATATGTTTGAAACTTGGAACCAGAAGATGTGGAATTATGCCAGTGGATTATTGTTATGGATGAGTCACCCGGCATGGCCGAGTGTTATTTGGCAGGTATATTCGTATGATTATGAAACTCACGGGGCATTCTATGGAGCAAAGAAAGCTTGTGAGCCGATACATGTACAATGGAATTCAGTTAACGGGAAACTACAAGTCATAAATACAACCCTTGGAAAAATTTCGAACGCAAAAGCATCATTTAAAATATATAATTTAAAAGGCCAAAAGTTGTATGAGAAAAAAATATCGGTAAACTTAGATGCTAATGGATTAACTGATTGTATGGAAGTTTTTGTTCCATCAGAAATCAATGAATTATCATTGGTCAGAACCCAGTTGTTAGATCAAAAGGGGCATACCATTTCCTACAATGATTATTGGGTTAATCCTGCTGCTCCTTCAAATTTCTCTGTTTTGCAAAAAGGAGGGAAAGCTAAACTGCAGCTAAAATCAAAGAAGGTAAAGAAAACAGAGGAGCGAATATTGATCCAGGCTGAAATAAAGAATAATTCAGATCTGGTAGCAACAGGAATCAAGGTCAACGTGCGTGACAAAGAGTCCGGACAAGCTTTACTTCCAGTGTATGTGTCAGAAGGTTATTTTAATCTATTGCCAGGTGAGTGCAAACGAATAGATATAGAAATGCCTGAAAAGCAAGGCTATAAAGAGTTTTATTTGTCATTTGATGAATGGATTAGATAGAAGGTGGAATCAATGTAAAAAAAGGATTATGAAAGTAGATAATATTTATGTACCTGAAGTTTTTTTTACCAATAATTGTCTTACAGGAGAAAATGTTGTAAAATCAACTCGTTTATTGGGGGATTTGGATGGTGTATTCCAAGATAAGGATGCTTTTGAGCAAATGGATAGAGACCGGATTATTTATCAGGTCAGTAGTTTTCTTCCTGTTGTGGAAAATACACCAGGGGGACTGTTTATGGGGATCACATTACTTTATCCGGGTAAAGTAGGGCAAGAATTTTTTATGACTAAAGGGCATTTTCATACCAATAGCAATCGTGCAGAATTTTATTGGGGAGTTGAGGGAGAAGGCATGCTAATCCTAATGGATGAGCAAAGAAATGTATGGGCCGAACGAATGTTTCCGGGTAGTTTGCATTATATTCCCGGGAAAGTCGCACATCGTGTAGCCAATATAGGTTATCAAAAATTAGTTTTTTCTGCTTGTTGGCCTTCTGATGCCGGACATGATTATGCGACAATTGCAGCAGAAGGGTTTGCGCGTAGTTTGATGGATGTAAATGGGGTTCCCACTTTATTATGAAAGGTCTGGATATGTATACTATAGGAATTGATTTGGGAGGAACTTTTGTTAAAATAGGTTTGGTTGAATCTGGTAAGGTGTTAAACTTTAAAGTTTTGCCGGCTCATTCAGAGAAAGGACTTAGAAATAATTTACCAGAAATAAAAGATACGATAAATCTCTGGAAAAGACGAATAAAAAGGGACAAATGTCTTCGTAATGCCTGTCAATAAGGCGTTTGCGAAGACAAATGAGGACAGGCGAAAAATCGAGGTAACGTAAAGGAAAGCGGATTTATGAAGAAGAACGGTCTCCAAATCATTACCCGCCGAATGGTGATTTTTAACACACCGTGTTGTATTTGGCAGCTTGTGGCACAGGTTGGCATATCAAGGTCTAACTCGTTGAGTAATAACTTTGCAAACAAAAAACGAGTATGGCAAGAAGCACATTCAAGGTTCTGTTCTACGTGAACGGCAGCAAGGAGAAAAACGGTATTGTCCCCATCATGGGACGAGTGACAATCAACGGGACTGTGGCGCAGTTCAGTTGTAAGCAGAACATCCCGAAAACGCTTTGGGACGTGAAAGGAAACAAGGCGAAAGGCAAGAGCCGCGAGGCACGAGACATCAACCTTGCCCTTGACAACATCAAGGCGCAAATCATCAAACATTACCAGCGCATTTCAGACCGCGAGGCATTTGTTACGGCTGAGATGGTGCGCAACGCCTATCAGGGAATCGGCAGCGAGTATGAGACGCTGCTAAAAGCATTCGACCGTGAGAACGAAGTGTTCAAGAAACGGGTAGGCAAAGACAGGGTAATGGCTACCTATCGGGCACGTGTACGGGCAAGAAACCATGTAGCCGCCTTTATCAAGTCGTTTTACAGACGCAGCGATATGTCCATGTTGGAACTTACTCCCGATTTCATCAAGGAGTTCGCCGCATACCTCTCGACTGAAGCCGGATTGCGGAACGGTTCGATATGGGCAAACTGTATGTGGCTGAAAGGCGTGGTCATGAAAGCGCATTATAACGGGTTGATACCGCGCAATCCTTTCATCCAGTTTCATATCAGCCCCAATGTGAAAGAACGGGAATATCTGACGGAGGATGAACTGAAAGCGGTCATGACACATGAGTTTGCAGACAGCAAGCTCGCATACATCCGTGACATTTTCATCTTTGCCAGTTTCACCGCCTTGTCATTCGTGGACATTCAGGAACTGACGAATGACAACATCGTGGAGGTGAACGGCGAGAAGTGGATATTGTCCAAACGCCACAAGACAAAAGTCGCCTTCCAAGTGAAGCTGCTGGATATACCCTTGCAGATAGTCGAACGCTACCGACCGATGCAGAAAGACAATCGTATATTCCCCGGCTTGAACTATTGGTCTATCTGCAAACCGTTGAAACGGATGATAAGGGAATGTGGCATAACCAAGTCAATATCATTTCATTGCAGTCGTCATGGCTTCGCAACATTAGCTTTGAGCAAGGGGATGCCCATTGAAAGCGTAAGCCGTGTGTTGGGACATACGAATATAGTCACGACCCAACTCTACGCAAAGATAACCACGCAGAAGCTCGACAACGACCTGACCATGTTCGGCGACAAACTGAGTAAGACGTTTAACGGAATAACGATGTCATGAGTATGAGAAGAAACAGCATAACAGTGAATGAATCCGGCAATATCATCATGCCGGAGAATGTCTCAAACATTTGGATGAGCGAGCCGGAATTGGTGGAACTGTTCGGAGTAATTGCTCCGACACTTCGTTCTGCCATCAGAAACATCTATAACAGTGGAGCATTAAAAGAATACGAGGTACAGAAGTATGTTCGGCAGGAGAACGGGTATCATGCCGATGTGTTCAGCTTTCCGATGATAGTCGCACTTGCTTTCCGCATTGACAGCTTCGGTGCGGAACAGGTGCGCAATGCCATATTTAAAAGGCTGTACTTGCGAAAAGAGAAAACAAATATCTTCTTTTCGCTGGGTATAAATGGTTGGGATATGTCTAATTATCAGGCATAAGTTCTAATGATATGACGACATGAAGTAGTGAGACCTATGCGTATTCCCATTGCCAACAATGTATTTATACGAGTATGTGAATAGGTGTATTGCCATTCATACGTACGATTACGACAAACCCGAAGAAAAATCCATTAGAATGGCATTTCTTCGGGCTTTTGTTGTATGTCATAAAGCCAAATCCAAGAAAATCTTACGTGAGGTATGCGTGAGTTGTTAATCCGTTCTGCGCTAATTGCCGAGTTTTGCACTGATTAAACAAAAAAATGAAGTGCTAATGAAACAAGGCAACTTTGAAAATGAGGAGTTTATCCGTGTGGGTACTACCCTCTACAAGTTAGTGAACCAGCCCCGTCTGAACGGAGGCTATGTGAAGAAGCGCATCGTGTGGAACAACGAAACACTGCGGCAGGACTACGGCAAGGACTATCTCGCCACCGTGCCGAAGTACGACGGCTTCTGCACCGTCCCCGACCATGTGGACTACCGTCCCGTGGTGGACAAGTTCCTGAACCTCTACGAGCCGATAGGACACCGTCCGCAACAAGGCGAGTTTCCCTGTATCCGGTCATTGGTGCGCCATATCTTCGGTGAACAGTATGAATTGGGCATGGACTATCTTCAATTGCTCTACCTGCAACCCGTGCAGAAACTGCCTATCCTGCTGTTGGTATCAGAAGAACGCAACACGGGCAAGAGTACATTCCTGAACTTCCTGAAAGCTGTGTTTCAAAACAATGTCACTTTCAATACCAACGAGGACTTCCGCAGCCAGTTCAATTCCGACTGGGCAGGAAAACTGCTCATCGTGGTGGACGAGGTATTGCTCAACCGCAGGGAGGACAGCGAGCGGTTGAAGAACCTCAGCACCACACTTTCCTACAAGGTGGAAGCCAAAGGCAAAGACCGTGACGAGATAGCGTTCTTTGCCAAGTTCGTGCTATGCTCCAACAACGAGTATCTGCCTGTTATCATTGATGCAGGTGAAACACGCTATTGGGTGCGCAAGATAGACCGTCTGCAATCCGATGACACAGACTTCCTGCAAAAGCTGAAAGCTGAGATACCTGCCTTTCTGTATTACCTGCAATACAGACAACTTTCCACCGAAAAGGAAAGCCGTATGTGGTTTGCGCCCTCTTTGCTGCATACCGAAGCCTTGCAGAAGATTATCCGCAGCAACCGCAACCGATTGGAGATAGAGATGTGCGAACTTATCCTTGACATTATGGAAAGTGTCGGCACGGACACATTCTCGTTCTGCCACAACGACATTCTTCTTTTGCTGGTACATTCGCAGGTAAAGGTGGAGAAGCACCAAGTCAGAAAGGTATTGCAGGAATGTTGGAAACTTACTCCTGCCTCTAACGGGCTTACATATACCACTTACCAATTCAATTACAATCGGGAGTGCCGATATGAGCCGATAAAAAGAGTCGGTCGTTTCTACACCGTCACAAGGGAACAACTTGAATCCCTGTAATACTATTCTTTTTTTGTTGAATTGATGAATAATGATATAACCATACTGATAATAAACAGCATACACTCTCAACAAATTCTCAACAATCGAAAAGAAAAGTTGAGAGGGAAACAGCATCAGTTTGTTGGATTCTCTATTTGTGAGTGGTTTGTTGAGAAGATGTTGAGAATATAAAGCATTAACGTATAGGACAATACATATCTCATTCATCAAATCAACGTTTTTACAGTCATCATCAAATCCATAGAAATTATATCATGAACATCCAAGAAGCAAAACAAATCAAAATTGCGGACTATCTGCAAAGTTTGGGTTATTCGCCCGTAAAGCAACAGGGAAACTGCCTGTGGTATAAATCCCCGTTCCGTCAGGAAACGGAAGCCTCGTTCAAGGTGAACACCGACCGCAACCTGTGGTTCGATTATGGACTGGGAAGAGGTGGTAACATCATCGCACTTGCAGGGGTACTGTACGCATCCGACCATGTGCCTTATCTGCTTGGCAAGATAGCGGAACAGGCACCACACATCCGTCCCATATCTTTCTCTTTTCGCCAGCAGGCATCCGAACCGAGTTTCCAACATTTGGAGGTGGGCGAACTCACCCATCCGGCATTGCTCCGATACTTGCAGGAACGGGGCATAAACATCGCTTTGGCAAAGGCGCAATGTAAAGAGCTCCACTTCACCCATAACGGCAAGCCCTATTTCGCCATCGGTTTTCCGAATGTGGCGGGAGGATTTGAAGTGCGTAACCGTTTTTTCAAAGGCTGTGTCGCACCCAAAGACATCAGCCATATTCGGCAACAGGGAGAAGCGAGAGAGAAATGCCTTGTATTCGAGGGCATGATGGACTATCTTTCATTCCTCACGTTGCGGAAGAGGAACTGCTCGAACTTGCCCGACCTTGACAGGCAGGATTACGTCATCCTCAATTCGACCGCCAATGTTTCCAAAGCTATAGATGTGCTGCACGGGTATGGACGTATCCACTGCATGCTCGACAATGACGAGGCGGGAAGAAAGGCGTATCGGGAATTGGAAAGGAAGTTCGCCGGACGCATCCGCGACTTCTCCGACAACTACAAAGGGCATAAAGACCTGAACGATTACCTGCGTGGAATCCGGCAGAAATTAGCCGTTAGTCCACCGCCAAGAACTATCGTAAAACCCAAGAAGAAAGGGTTGGGATTATGACATCCCGAATGAGAAAAACGGGAGATGCCCGAAACTCATTCCTTAAGGATTGGGAGGTAGCAAGTTTGTGTTTCGGGTGTACCGAAACCGCTTGCCACCCACCATCCAAATTGCAGGAGGTGGCATCCCGTCGGTCTATACAGTTGAATCAGTAACCGAATTAAAAGGAATAAAATATGGAACAGACAAAGGAACACAAGGAACGCAACAAGGGAGGTCGCCCCAAGAAGGAAGCAACCGAGAAACTGAAATACCGTATCGCAGTGAAAATGACGGCAGCCGACTACTTCCGCCTGCTGACACGATCGCATGAGGCGGGCGTATCACCAAGCGAGTACATGAGGGAATGTTTCCGTAACGGTCATGTGAAAGAACGGCTGTCGGAGGAACATGCCGGATACATCCGCCAACTCTGCGGCATGGCTAACAATCTCAACCAGCTTGCGCGTAAGGCAAACGCCGGAGGCTTCCACGATGAACGGTGGGACTGCAAGGTGGCAGTGGCAAGGATTCATGAACTTATAACCAAGATAGGGATATGATGGCGAAAATCGTAAAAGGAAGCGACTTCAAGGGTGCGGTGGATTACATCATCGACAAGAAGAAGGATACGCAGATAGTAGCAAGCGAAGGCTTGTTTATGGAAAATCTGGAAACTATCGCCATGAGTTTCAATGCCCAGTCACGGATGAACGATAAGGTGACAAAACCTGTCGGACATATCGCGTTGAGTTTTTCCAAAGAGGATGAGTTACGGCTGACGAACCGTATCATGGCAGGCATCGCGCTTGAATATATGGAACGGATGGGAATCAAGAATACGCAGTTCTTCATCGCCCAGCATTTCGACAAGGAGCATCCGCACGTGCATATTGCTTTCAACCGCATAGACAACAACGGCAATACCATATCGGACAGGCACGAGCGTCTGCGCAGTACCCGCATCTGCAAGGAATTGACCTTGAAATACGGCTTGCATATGGCTGGCGGAAAGGACAATGTCAAACGCAACCGCCTGAAAGAGCCAGACAGGACGAAATATGCGCTTTACGACATCATCAAAATGGAAGTCGGCAGATGCGGCAACTGGAACGTGCTTATCGCCAACCTGAAACGGCAGGGAGTGGAAGTACATTTCAAGCATAAGGGGCAGACCAGCGAGGTGCAGGGTGTTGTATTCTCCATGAATGGCTACCATTTCAACGGCTCCAAAGTGGACAGGCGTTTCAGTTATTCCAAGATTGACACGGCTTTGCAGCACAACAGATGCAGGGAACGTATGGGAATAACAGCCGGAATATATGAAACGGCTACACCAAGCGCACCGTCCGGCACGGCACAAAGCGAGTTGTTCAACGGCTCTTGGGGATTGCTAAAAAGCAGTGGCTCATCTTATAACGCTGCTGATGCGGAAGCCAATCAGGAAATGGTGGATATACTTCGCAGAAGGAAGAAAGTTAAGCGCAAGAGAGGTGTTGGGTTCTAATATTCTGTACTAATCCAATTCTCACGACACTTGCGCTCTATATTCATTCGGAGTGTAACCTACCTCTTTCTTGAACAGTCGGGTAAAATGTTGCGGGTACTGAAAACCGAGATTATAGGCGATTTCATTAACGGTGTCGTCTGTAGATGCAAGTTCCGTCTTGGCTATTTCAATAGACTTGTCATGAATGAAATGCAGGGCGGTTGAACCTGTTTCTTTTTTCAATAAATCACTGAAATAGTTGGGCGAGAGGCAGAGCTTGTCTGCACAATACTGTACAGTGGGCAAGCCTATCCGTTTAGCAGCCCCATCATGGAAGTATTCGTCAAGCAACCGCTCAAATCTTGCGAGGATGTCTCGGTTTTGGTTGTCGCGTGTGATGAACTGGCGGTCATAGAAACGTGTGCAGTAATCAAGGAACGTCTTGATGCTGTCTGTGATGAGGTTCTTGCTGTGACGGTGTATCGGATGGTTCAATTCATATTGAATCTTGTGGAAGCAATCCATGATGATTTGCCGTTCTTCCACACTAAGGTGCAATGCCTCGTTTGTCTCGTAGGAAAAGAACGAATATTCACGCATTATCCGCCCGAGAGGTGTATTCCGCAGCAGGTCGGGATGGAACATAAGCAGGTAGCCATCTGGTTGGAACTGCATGCCGTCATCTTCCGCACCGAACACCTGTCCGGGCGCGATAAATATCAGTGTGCATAATTATTCCTAAGTCTGTGAAACCGGAACGCATGAAGCAGAATCTCGACATATTAGACTTCACCCTGTCGGCCGAGACATGGCACGGATAAAGACGCTGGATACCGACAAGCCTTTCTTACTCGGCTCGCACGAAGATCCAGAAATCGTAAAATGGTTCATGCAGTACAAAAACGCCTGAACATCAACAACCATATTTCGATAGCCGCTATCGACTATATTAAGAAGTTATTCGTATATGCCTTTATTGTAATCCGTCATGTACTGAGTAAATGTTTTGCCTGTTTGCTGTTTGAAGAAGCGCATGAGATGGCTCGGATCAGAGAAATTGAAATCATCCGCCATTTCACTGACAGTGCGGTTGGAGAATAGCAATTCGTTCTTCAGTTCCTCAAGCAGACGTTGTTTTATCAAATGGGTAGCTGATACTCCGAATTGGGCTTTTACTGAGTTATTGAGTGTGATGCGACTGACATGAAGCATGTCTGCATATTCCTGCACCCGCTGGTGGGTGCGGATATTCTGTTCCAACAAGTCCTTGAACCGAAAAGCGAAATTGTTTTTAGCAATTTCAGCGGGCAAGCAATAGGCGGCAGCGTATGTACGATTGATAATCAGCAAAAGATAATATAGTAAGGAAACAATGATATTGTACGTATCGGACACTGGATTCATCAGCTCATACTTAATCTTTCCGAGCAGCCGCATATATTCCTTCATTTCGTCATGTGTGGCATTGATGTAAGGCGGCGTATCTGTCTGGTAACAATACAAAAGGCGAAAAACGAAGAACTTGTCGGCGATAAAAGTACGCATGAAATCTTCGCGGAATATAAGGAACGTGTAATCCAACGCCGTCTCATCTACATGCCACTCTTGTTGCTGATGGGGTGAAAGCAGGAGAACCATGCCGTCGCGCAGTTCAATCTTGCGGAAGTTCAGTAGCAAATATCCGTTTGCCTTACGGAAAAAGTAGAAGCTGAAGAAGTCTGTCTTAAACCGCTTGTTTTCTGTCAGCACAAGTCCGATGTCCTTGTTTATGGCAGTATTGATGTAAAAATCCACGCCGCAGCGTGTCTTGTTGAACGGTACGCTGACCAGTCGATCAGGGTTGATTATCTCGTCCATATCCTTGTCGTTTTTGCAAAGATAATAATTTCATTTATCAAAATGGCATAATTACCGTTTTTTCAGGCATAGATGTTTCGCCGGATTCTTCCGAACTTTGCACCCGTAATCAATAACAAGACATATAGTCATGAAAAAGACATCTACAGTACAATTGGTGCGCAATGCCACCTTGAAAATCAGGTATGCGGGACACACCATGCTAATTGACCCCGTTTTAGCCGACAAAGGCACTTTGATATCGGCCCTCGGTGTGAATAAAACACCGAGGGTACACCTCACCATCCTATTCAGGATATTATCGGAGGCGTGGACATGGTGCTCCTGACCCACAATCACATCGACCATTACGAGCCGAGTGTCCCCACACATTTGCCCAAAGAAATTCCTTTCTACGTTCAGCCCCAGGACGCGGACGCCATCAGAAACGACGGATTTACAAATGTGATACCCATCGAAGAAATAAAAACAATAGACGGCATATCCATTTACCGCACGACCGGACATCATGGTTTCGGGCAGATCGGGCAGATGATGGGACCTGTATCAGGTTATGTGCTAAAAGCCGAGGGCTTCCCGACCGTTTATATAATGGGTGACTGCCGATGGGAAGCATGTATCCGAGACACCGTGGAACGGTTCAATCCTGACTATATCGTGGTAAACTCCGGAGGTGCAATCTTTCCCGAATTTTCCAAAACGGACGGTCCTATCATCCCCGACGAGAACGAAGTGATGCAGATACTTGACGAATTGCCTTCGCATATCAAGCTGATAGCCGTACACATGGATGCCATCGACCATTGCCAGACCACCCGTGCAATTCTGCGCAATGAGGCAACGCATCACGAAGCCGACATGAGCCGGCTGATTATCCCGGAGGACGGAGAAACAGTTGTGTTATGAGTGTCTGCATTAAATCCCTGATAAAAAACATGAACATAGTGGTAGGGTGCACTATAGGATGCCCTTACTGCTATGCCCGTAACAACTGCCGCCGTTTCCACATTACCGACGACTTTTCCGTGCCTGAATACATGGAACGAAAACTGCGCATCATCGATACGTCCCGTCCTCATGTGTGGCTCATGACAGGAATGAGCGATTTCTCCGATTGGAAGCCTGAATGGAACGCAGAAATTTTCGAGCGGATCAGCAGCAATCCCCAGCACGCCTATATCTTTCTGACGAAGCGCCCTGACAAAATCAGTTTCTCCTCTGACGACGAGAACGTATGGATGGGCGTGACCGTCACGCGCAGTTCCGAGAAAAGGAGGATTGATGATTTGAAAAAGAATATCAAAGCACGACACTACCATGTCACGTTTGAACCTCTCTTCGATGATATCGGCGAGATTGATTTCGAGGGAATTGACTGGATTGTCATAGGCACAGAGACCGGAAACCGAAAAGGAAAGTCATATTCGCGCCCCGAATGGGTGCTTAGCATTGCAGAACAGGCAAAGGCTCATGGCATACCGGTGTTCATGAAAGAGGATTTGCTGCCGATTATGGGCGACGAAAGAATGATTCAGGAATTGCCGGAACAATTTACCAGACGAATACAATGAATATGGATACAATAAAGGAAATAGATGTAAAGAGTGTAATGACCAAATCCTCTCTGCCGGTGGGAGGATATTCGGTCAACCCTTATGTAGGGTGTCCCCACGCCTGCAGGTATTGCTACGCATCGTTCATGAAACGGTTCACCGGGCACACCGAGCCGTGGGGTACGTTTTTAGATGTAAAAAACTGGAAGCCGATAACGAATCCTCATAAATACGACGGTGAACGTGTTGTAATAGGGTCTGTGACGGACGGTTACAATCCGTATGAAGAAGAATTCCACCGTACCCGAAGGCTGCTCGAAGAGCTGCGAGGAAGCGATGCCGAGATTATGATATGCACAAAGTCCGATCTTGTCCTTCGCGATCTCGACCTGTTGAAGAGTTTTCCCAAAGTGACTGTGTCATGGTCTGTCAATACGCTCGACGAGCAGTTCTGCGCAGATATGGACAACGCCGTAAGCATTGAACGCCGTCTGAAAGCGATGCGTCAGACATACGAGGCAGGTATCCGCACCGTATGCTTCGTCTCGCCCATATTCCCCAGAATAACAGACGTAAAGGCAATAATAGAGGAGGTAAAAGATTATGCTGATTTAATCTGGCTTGAAAACCTGAATTTACGCGGGCAGTTCAAAGGCGGGATAATGACGTATATCCGTGAGAAGTATCCTGACCTCATACCGCTTTACGAGGAAATTTACAATAAAAAAAGGCTTGAATACTGGCAGGCATTGGAGCAGGACATTTCAAATTACGCCAAGGAGCAGGGCTTCCCGTATCGTATAAACGATCTGCCATACGGACGCTCGGAAAAAGGCAAACCTGTCATCGTAAACTACTTCTACCACGAAAAAATACGATTGACAAAATGAGGCTATGCCGGACTGATGCAGAAAAGTTGTAGCGCGGATAAAAGCACCATGTATGTGGATAATATCCGGCAATCTTCCGAGCGTATGCGGGAGATGCTCAACACGCTGCTGGATTTCTTCCGTCTGGACAACGGCAAGGAGCAACCCAACCTTTCCCCTTGCAGGATTTCCGCAATCACGCATATTCTTGAAACGGAGTTCATGCCCATTGCCATGAACAAGGGGCTGACTTTGATAGTGGAGAGCCACACCGATGCGGTGGTTTTGACCGACAAGGAACGTATCCTGCAAATCGGCAACAACTTGTTGTCAAACGCCATCAAGTTCACGGATAACGGTAGTGTATCATTGGCAGCGGATTATGATAACGGTTTGCTGAAACTTATCGTTGAAGATACCGGTACGGGCATGACCGAAGATGAGCAACAACGAGTATTCGGTGCATTTGAACGTCTTTCAAATGCCGCCGCAAAAGACGGCTTCGGATTAGGATTGTCCATCGTGCAGCGTATTGTGGCGATGCTCGGTGGAACTATACGCTTGGAAAGCGAGAAAGGCAAAGGGAGCCGCTTCACGGTGGAAATTCCCATGCAGACAGCCGAGGAACTGCCGGAACAGACAATTCAAGCGCAAATGCGCCATAATCATATCTGCCATGATGTGATTGCCATCGACAATGACGAGGTACTTCTCCTTATGTTGAAAGAAATGTATGCCCATGAAGGGATGCACTGCGATACCTGTACCAATGTTTCGGTACTGATGGAGCTGATACGAAAAAAGGAATACAGCCTGCTTCTGACGGATCTGAATATGCCTGAGATAAGCGGTTTTGAACTGCTGGAACTGTTGCGCTCATCCAATGTAGGCAACTCGAAGAGTATTCCCATAGTCGTGACAACCGCTTCGGGCAGTTGCAGCAAGGAGGAACTTATAGGGCGTGGATTTGCCGGATGCCTGTTCAAGCCGTTCTCCATATCCGAACTGATGGAGATTACGGATAAATGCGCATTAAGCAGCATATTGGATGAAAAGCCGGATTTTTCCACTCTGCTATCTTATGGCAATGAATCCGTCATGCTGGACAAACTGATAGCGGAAACCGAAAAGGAAATGCAGGCGGTCAAGGATGCAGAACAGCGTAAAGACCTCCAAGAACTGGACACACTTACACACCATCTGCGAAGTTCATGGCAGATTCTCCGTGCCGACCAGCCATTGAGGGAACTTTACGCCCAACTTCATGGAAGTGCCACTCCAGATGACGAAGCGATATGCAAAGCGGTGACCGGCTGTGCTGGATAAAGGTGCTGAAATTATCCGGCAGGCAAAAGAAGAAAGGAAAAATACGAAAATGGATAAAACAAGAATCATCGTGGTGGAGGACAATATCGTGTATTGCGAGTTTGTCTGCAACCTGCTGGCACGGGAAGGATTCCGTACCGTGCAGGCTTACCACCTCTCGACCGCGAAGAAACTTCTGCAACAAGCCTCAGACGGGGACATCGTGGTTTCTGACCTACGACTACCCGACGGTGACGGCATCGACCTATTACGATGGATGCGCAAGGAAGGCATGACACAACCGTTAATCATCATGACCAACTATGCCGAAGTGCATACGGCAGTCGAAAGTATGAAACTCGGCTCGCTGGACTATATCCCCAAGCAGCTTGTGGAGGATAAACTTATGCCTCTGCTTCATACCATCCTGAAAGAACGGAGTATCGGACGAAATCGTATGCCCGTTTTTGCCCGTGACAGTTCCGCCTTTCAGAAAATCATGCAACAGATAAGATTAGTTACCCCTACTGATATGAGCGTGCTGATATTCGGAGAGAACGGCACGGGCAAGGAGCATATCGCCCACCATCTGCATGATAAGAGCAAAAGGGCAGGGAAACCGTTTGTGCCTGTGGACTGCGGTTCACTCTCCAAAGACCTTGCGCCCTCGGCATTCTTCGGACATGTCAAAGGCGCGTTTACGGGTGCGGACAGCACAAAGAAAGGATACTTCAATGAGGCAGAGGGTGGCACATTGTTCTTGGATGAGGTAGGCAATCTCGCATTGGAAACCCAGCAGATGTTACTCCGTGCCATACAGGAACGGAGATACCGCCCTATAGGTGACAAGACGGACAAGAGCTTCAATGTCCGCATCATCGCCGCCACCAACGAGGATCTGGAGAAAGCGGTCATTGAAAAACGTTTCCGACAGGATTTGCTGTACCGTTTGCACGACTTCGAGATAACTGTTCCGCCCTTGCGTGACTGTCAGGAGGACATCATGCCGTTGGCGGAGTTCTTCCGTGAGATTGCCAACAATGAATTGGAATGTAGCGTGACTGGGTTCGATGCGGAAGCCCGTAAGACATTGCTGACCCATCCGTGGCCGGGTAATGTCCGTGAGCTTCGGCAGAAGATAATGGGCGCGGTGTTGCAGGCACAGACGGGAGTTGTCATGAAAGAGCATCTGGAACTTGCCGTAACGAAACCGACCTCACCTGTCAGCTTCGCCTTGCGAAACGATGCGGAGGACAAGGAACGCATCTTACGCGCGTTGAAGCAGGCAAACGGAAACCGCAAGGTTGCCGCCGAATTGCTCGGAATCGGACGTACAACGCTGTATAGCAAGTTGGAAGAGTATGGATTAAAGTATAAATTTCAGCAATCATAGCCCGCAACTTGCCGAAAATAGAAGTAACGGTTAAACCGGATTATTCAGCGAAGATAAAAAACGTCCTGTGATAAAAATCATGGGACATTTTGATGTGTATCCGATTTTTATTGCTACTTTTGTACCAAGACGAGAGACATTGACAGCAACTCACAGCAGAACGTAGAAATAGACAGGGTTGCCAAATCATTACCTCATTTTTACCTTATCCTCAGAACTGCTTGCTAATAAAGTGGTTATAAAAATCTTCCAGAATTATCATAAATAATTTATTGTATAATAGCGGAGTTCAAATTACAGATCTGGCAGGTATAAGTTTGGCTTTTCCGGGGATTGTGGATGTGAAGCATTATCAGGTTTTGGCAACAAATGACAAATATGATGATGCTTGTGATTTAAATTTGAGATTATGGTGCGAATTGAATTGGGGCGTCCCTTTTTATATGGATAATGATACGCGACTGGCTACTATTGGGGAATGGGAATGCGGAGCTGCACAAGGTTTGAATAATGTTGTAATGATGACAATTGGTACTGGAATTGGTACTGGTGTTGTTTTGGATGGGCGTGTTCTGTATGGGGAGCATTATCAGGCCGGTTCATTGGGTGGGCATTTCGTAATCGATTATAAGGGGCGTAAATGTAGTTGTGGTAATGTAGGATGTGTAGAGGCTCTTTCCTCCTCTTTTTTCCTCCCTTACATAATAAAGGAAAATCCGAAGTTATCTGCTTCGTTTAGGGAAAACGCTGACAATTACGATTTTGAGAAAATCTTTAATTGGGCCTCTCATGGAGATGTAGATGCTTTAATCGTACGTAATGAATGTATGGATGTGTGGAGTGCAGCCATAATTACTTATATACATGCTTATGATCCTCAGGTTATTGTTTTAGGGGGTGGAGTGATGAAAAGTAAAGATGTAATACTTCCCTATATCCGTGAACGTGTAGGAAAGTTAGCTTGGTGTCCAAGTTCAGTTGTTAAAATATTGGCATCTGAACTTGGTGATAATGCAGCGATATTGGCATCAGAATATTGTTTTAAAAATAAAAAAAGAAGGAATGAAATCTTATCTGCATAAAAAATCTAATTATAATAAATATCCATCGGTTAATGTGCCGGATATATATATATCTTCTTGCTATTTAGGGTGGGCGAATATTGTAAACGTCTTGAATCAACGGTTGAATGCAATAGATAAACCCCGTAAGATATTGGTTGTAGAATGCTATCAGGGAATACTTCATGAAGAGGTGAAAAAGCAATTCT
The DNA here is from genome assembly GCF_003477465.1 of Parabacteroides sp. AF48-14. Lineage (NCBI taxonomy): Bacteria > Pseudomonadati > Bacteroidota > Bacteroidia > Bacteroidales > Tannerellaceae > Parabacteroides > Parabacteroides sp. AF48-14. The sequence continues at coordinate 22,409 of NZ_QUDI01000003.1, read as the reverse complement.
GTTTGGCATTTCCTGATGCTTTTTTTATTGATTCCTCCGAAGGTATGCTGTCGGAGCAAGAGCTAAATGTTAAGTTGCAAGCGGATATAACGGATGATGAGCTATTTGGTTATATGACACGTTTTAGCATAGACTGCTATTTTGATGAACAGAAAGTTTGTGATTTACGGAATAAAATAGACCGGAAACAAGGACTTGTTATTGTTTATGGTACAGGAGCTGCTTATATTCAGCCAGAAACCGATTTATTAGTGTATGCAGATATGGCTCGTTGGGAAATCCAGATGCGCTTTCGAAGGAATGAAATTAGTAATGTAGGGGTGGAAAATCGGACTGAGCGATCTGCATTGCAGTATAAAAGAGGTTTCTTTGTAGATTGGCGTATTTGTGATCGTTTCAAAAAGAGATTAATGCCCCATTGGGACTATGTTCTTGATACCAATAAAGCCGGGGAACCCAAAATGGCAACAGGGGATGCTGTTCGTGCGGGATTGGAGCAAGCTATAAAACAGCCATTTCGTGTGGTCCCTTTTTTTGATCCGGGACCATGGGGTGGACAATGGATGAAAGAAGTGTGTGATTTGGATAGAAGTACTGCTAATTATGCCTGGTGTTTTGATTGTGTTCCGGAAGAGAATAGTTTATTTTTATCTTTTGGCAATATCAAGTTTGAAATACCTTCTATTAATTTGGTGTTTGCCCATCCCCGTGAATTATTGGGAGATCCGGTACATGCCCGTTTTGGTGATGAGTTTCCGATTCGATTTGATTTCTTGGATACGATGCAAGGAGGTAATTTAAGCTTGCAGGTACATCCGCTGACTGAATATATCCAAGAAAAGTTCGGCATGCATTATACACAGGATGAGAGTTATTATTTGTTAGATGCGGGAGAAGATGCTGTGGTTTATTTGGGGTTAAAGGAGAATGTTGATTCGAAGGGTATGATTAAAGCATTGGAAGATGCCCAAATTTCCGGGAAATTCGATGCCGAAAAGTTTGTAGGACGCTATCCTGTGAAAAAACATGACCACGTCTTGATACCGGGGGGAACAGTCCATTGTTCCGGAGCAAACGGCATGGTACTTGAGATCAGTGCGACTCCTTATATCTTTACATTTAAATTATGGGATTGGGGACGTTTAGGGTTGGACGGACGTCCCAGACCTATAAATATAGAGCATGGAAAGAATGTAATTCAATGGAATCGTACGGAATCATGGGTGAGAAAAGAAGTTCTTAATCAAGTTGCTTTTGTTGCAGAAGGAGATGGATGGAGGGAGGAACATACTGGTTTGCATGAATGTGAATTTATTGAGACACGAAGACATTGGTTTACAAAACCAGTTTTGCATCATACGAGCGGCAGTGTCAATGTATTAAACTTAGTTGAAGGGAGAGAAGTTGTTGTTGAAAGCCCTTCCGGATCTTTTGAACCGTTTGTTGTTCATTATGCAGAAACATTTATCATACCGGAAGCGGTCAGAGAATATACAATTCGTCCGTTTGGAGAATCGGAAGGAACAGAATGTGCCACAATTAAAGCTTTTGTAAAACATCATGTGTGAACTTTTTTTTGATCCAGGGCTTGATATCAAGGCAACTGAAAGTCCTATGGGATTTATTTATGGCCCTGATATTTTTGGTCCTCAGGTAGAGAATCGTAAATTGAACGACATCTCGAAGAGTTTGTTGGATCCGAATTGTGAGGGACCGGAGATTGTTTATTCCATTGCTATGGATGTCGGTAAAAAAAATCATAGGGAACTACTCAATTCGATGCATTTGTTGTATGGAGTCGTGACTTATGCTGCTGGGAAATTAGGAACTGAGCCTATTCGAAGCCAGGGGCATATTCATAAGGTTTCTCCTTTCAGTAATTGGTCGACTCCTGAAGTATATGAAATATGGTCCGGAGAGGCGATTATTTATATACAGGAATATGCAGAAGATAATCCGGGACGTTGCTTTGCTGTTTATGCCAAACCTGGAGATGTAGTGGTGGTTCCCCCTTATTGGACGCATGCGACTATTAGTGCCAATCCTAATAAACCTTTGACATTTGGTGCTTGGTGTGATCGCGAATATGGATTTGTGTATGATGGAGTGAGGAAACATAAAGGTATTGCTTGGTATCCGGTTTTTAACGAATTTGATGAGATTCAATGGGTCGCAAATCCTTGTTATCAGTCTTCCAAATTGATATGTAAATTACCATCGGATTATACGGATTTAGGTATAAAGAAAAACAAGTCCATATATGAAACTTTTGAAGAAAATCCTGATACTTTCTTGTTTGTTCCGTCTCCTCAACTAAGAAAGGAATACTGGATAAATTTTATTCCATAAAAATAATTTAGTTTGTAATTTTAGATATCATGGAAACAGGGCACAATAGTATGTTGGTTTATATTATAGCTGTTATAGCTGCTACCGGAGGTCTGCTTTTTGGCTTTGATACAGGGGTGATTTCAGGAGCGATTCCATTTTTTCAAAAAGATTTTGGAATAGATAATAGTACGATTGAGTTAGTTACATCTGCCGGTTTGTTGGGGGCAATTCTGGGTGCCTTGTTTTGTGGTAAAATAACAGATCGATTAGGACGTAAGAAAGTGATATTGGCTTCTGCCATTATTTTTGCAGTAGGCGCGATTTGGTCAGGAATTGCAGTAGATGCTTGGAATTTAATTTTGGCTCGTCTTTTTCTTGGAATAGCAATAGGAGTATCTTCATTTGCGGTACCTTTGTACATTGCTGAAATTTCTCCGGCAAAAGTGAGGGGTATGCTTGTTTCTATGTTTCAGTTGATGGTTACCATTGGTGTATTGGTCTCTTATTTATCTGATTTGTTTTTTGCGGATGAAAATGATATATCTTGTTGGCGCCCCATGTTTTATGTCGGTGTCATACCTGCTTGTGTTTTATTAGTGGGTATGGTTTTTATGCCAGAAACTCCTCGTTGGCTGATGAGCCGGGGAAGGCATAATGAATGTGTAGATATTTTGAATAAAATAGAAGGGAAAGAGCAAGCGAGGATTTCCCTGTTACAGATGCAAGAAGAAATAAAAAGGAACGAGATGGAAAAATCTGGTTGGAAAGAGCTCTTACAACCTTGGTTGAGGACACCACTTTTCATTTGCATAGGGATTATGTTCTTCCAACAATTTGTCGGAATTAATACCGTAATCTATTATAGTCCCAAGATTTTTCTAATGGCTGGCTTTGATGGAACAGTTGCTGCTATTTGGGCTTCTGTAGTGGTTGGATTAGTGAATGTTATATTTACGATTGTGTCTGTTTGTTTTGTGGATCGCTTGGGGAGAAGAAAGCTTTATTTTATAGGATTGTCCGGAATAACTGTTTCTTTATTACTGTTAGGGTTATGTTTTCTGGGAGGCAATCTGTTAGGAGAATCTGTCAAGTGGCTAACAATTCTACTTATACTCTGTTATGTTGCATTCTTCGCAATAAGCATAGGGCCTTTGGGATGGTTGATTATTTCGGAAATATTCCCTCAGAAATTACGTGGATTAGGAGTGTCATTAGGATCGTTATCTGTTTGGTTGTTTAATAGTATTGTTTCATTCACTTTCTTTAAAATTGTCAATGTATTGACTATACCAGGCAAAGAGATTCTGTTGGATGGTGAATATCTGGGTAATCCTGCTGGTGCTTTTTGGCTATATGGAGGGATTGCTTTTTTGGCATTAATCTGGGGATATTTTTATATACCGGAGACAAAAGGTGTTACCCTTGAGCGAATTGAAAGCTTCTGGCGAATGAGAAAAAGTCCACGTGAATTAAAATAATTCTTATTTTTGCCAAAGTAATAAAGAAACAGATAATGACCGAAAAAGAAAAATGCAACCTGGGCCTGCTATACGATGCAAACTATGATCCCGAATTGTTGTCGGATCGTGAAACAGCGAAAGAACTGCTTTATGATTATAACCGTTTGCGCCCTTCACAACAGACAGAGCGGACGGAACTCCTAAAGAAACTTTTGGGGAGGACAGGAGAGAACTTTATTATAGAACCTCCTTTTGCTTGTGACTACGGATATAATATAGAGATAGGAGAAAATTTCTATGCCAATGTCAATCTGGTTATATTGGATGGAGCAAAAGTGAAGATTGGTGATAATGCTTTTATTGCTCCTAATGTCGGAATCTATACAGCAGGGCATCCGTTGAATGTCTCACAACGCAATCAGGGATTGGAATATGCCTATCCGGTCACAATCGGTCATAATGTTTGGATAGGTGCGGGTGCGATTATTCTTCCCGGTGTCACTGTTGGCGATAATGTTGTAATTGGTGCCGGCAGTGTAGTGACGAAAGATATACCTGATAATTCACTTGCCGTTGGTAACCCTTGCCGGGTGGTACGGAAGATCGGAAAAGTTTAAAGAAAACTCCCTTGTCATTCTCTTTAATAGAAAGAGCGGTAGGGGAGTTTTCTTTATTTTATGGATTTGTATTTATTCCCACTCGATCGTTGCATTGGGTTTTGGGGACATATCGTAGCAGACGCGGTTTACGTTTTTAACCTCTTTCAGGATACGGTCTGTTATTTTCATCAAAATAGGCCAATCTACCGGTTCGATGGTCGCCGTCATGGCATCTACCGTATTGACGGCACGGATGATAACAGGCCATTCAAAAGACCGGGCATTATCCCGTACGCCTACAGACTTGAAATCGGGTACGACTGTAAAATACTGCCATACTTTCTTATCCAAGCCGGCATTCTGGAACTCTTCACGCAGGATGGCATCTGCTTCACGTACGGCTTCCAGTCTGTCACGGGTGATCGCTCCTAAGCAACGTACGCCTAAGCCTGGTCCGGGGAACGGCTGGCGATAAACCATCTCGTATGGCAAGCCCAATTCCAAACCGCAAGCACGAACTTCGTCCTTAAACAATTGGCGCAGTGGTTCTACCAGTTCGAATTTCAGGTCGTCGGGCAAGCCGCCTACATTATGGTGGGATTTGACCATTTTGGCAGTCTTGGTTCCGCTTTCCACGATATCCGGATAAATAGTTCCCTGTCCCAGGAAGTCGATACCATCCAACTTACGGGCTTCTTCTTCAAAGACGCGGATAAATTCGCCACCGATAATTTTACGTTTCTGTTCGGGATCGGCGACATCTACTAATTTATCAAGGAAACGGTCCGTTACATCTACGTAGATCAGGTTTGCCTTCAATTGGTTTTTGAATATTTCGACCACAGCTTCCGACTCACCTTTACGCATCAGACCATGATTTACGTGTACGCAAACCAGTTTGTCGCCGATAGCTTTCAATAACAGGGCGGCAACGACTGAACTGTCAACACCGCCGGATAACGCCAACAAGACTTTCTTGTCTCCAACCTGGCGTCTGACCAGTTCGATCTGGTCATTGACGAAATTAGTCATGTTCCAGTTTGCTTCCGCCTTACAAGTGTCGAATACAAAAGACTTTACAGCATCCTTGATTGCTTCTACGTCATCCTTGAATTCTTCTAATTTGACTTCGCATAATGCTTTCTCGTGGCCTGCTGCCATTACAGGAATGCCAATCGTATAAATATCCGGATTAACGTCGATTGCAACACCGTCGATAATATGGTTAGGACCGCCGTTGATAATAACACCTTTTACATTCGGCAGTGCCTTCAACTCTTCTGCTGTTATGTCATGCGGATAGATTTCACTATAAACGCCCAATGCACGGATTGCACGTGCCAACACTGTGTTTTCATGACTGCCCAAGTCCAGGATAACAATCATATCTTGCTTCATGTGATTCTTGATTTTATTGATTTTACATTATGTTATACTTGAGGCAAATATATGATTTTTTCATTTCAAGGCAAAATAAAAGCCCGGTATAACATGAATACCAGGCTTTATAAATGTTTTTAGCAGCTTATTCCCACTCAATCGTAGCTGGTGGCTTCGAGCTGATGTCGTACACTACGCGGTTAACACCTTTGACCTTGTTAATGATTTCGTTGGAAACCTTTGCGAGGAATTCATAGGGGAGTTGTGCCCAATCAGCGGTCATGGCATCTGTAGAAGTAACAGCACGTAAAGCAACCGTGTTTTCGTATGTGCGTTCGTCACCCATAACACCGACAGATTGAATCGGGAGGAGGATTACTCCGGCCTGCCAGATCTTGTCGTATAATCCCCATTCACGCATCAGCGACATATAGATATCGTCAGCATCTTGCAGGATCCGTACCTTTTCAGGCGTGATGTCACCTAAAATACGGATGCCCAGACCGGGACCGGGGAAGGGATGGCGTTTGATCAGGTGCGGTTGCATTCCTAATTCCATACCCACGCGGCGCACCTCGTCTTTGAACAGCAGACGCAACGGTTCGATCAGCTTCAGGTTCATTTTAGCAGGCAGACCGCCTACGTTGTGATGGCTCTTGATAACCGTTCCGGTGATGGAGAGCGATTCGATTACATCCGGATAGATCGTACCTTGACCCAGCCATTTGATATCTTTCAGCTTGTGGGCCTCTTCGTCGAATACATCGATGAAACCTTTGCCGATGATTTTACGTTTCTTTTCCGGGTCGGAGACTCCGGCCAGTTCCTTATAGAATTTTTCTTTTGCATTTACTCCGATTACGTTCAATCCCAGATGTTCGTAATCTTTCAATACATTCTCAAACTCATTCTTGCGCAGTAAGCCATGGTCTACAAAGATACATGTCAGGTTCTTTCCGATCGCCTTGTTCAACAGAACGGCTGTAACGGAAGAATCCACACCGCCGGAAAGAGCCAGGATCACTTTATCGTCACCCAGTTGTTCCTTCAGTTCTGCAACTGTCGATTCGATGAAAGAAGCCGGTGTCCAGTCTTTGGCACATCCGCAGATATTCAGGAAATTGTCTAACAGTTTAGTCCCGTCGGTCGTATGGAATACTTCCGGGTGGAACTGTACGCCCCAGGTCTTTTCACCTTCTACATGATAAGCGGCAGCTTTCACATCGTCTGTACTGGCGATAACCTTGAAGTTTTCAGGAAGTACGGTGATTGTGTCTCCGTGAGACATCCAGATTTGTGAGCCGACATTGATACCTTTCAGCAGCTCGTCTGTGCCCGCGATATGCGACAGGTTGGCACGTCCGTATTCGCGGGAGTTTGCCGGTTCGACATTCCCGCCGGATGTATAAGCCAGGAATTGGGCTCCATAACAGATTCCCAATACGGGATATTTACCTCGTATTTCACTTAAATCAGCTTTAAATGCATTGGCATCATATACTGAATAAGGACTTCCGGAAAGGATTACACCTTTCACATCTGTAGCATCATGTGGGAATTTGTTGTAGGGGACAATCTCGCAATACATATTCAACTCACGGACTCTACGTCCTATTAATTGAGTTGTTTGCGAGCCGAAATCAAGAATAATAAGTTTCTCGTGCATGCAAATTATTATTTAATTGAGTGGCACAAAGGTAGGAATAATATTCGGAACTTAAATCATTTTTACTACCTTTGCGTGTTCATTTTTAACAGTGACAGTATGGATACAGAAAAGAAAGAAACAAAAGAAATAAATAAGCTTTCATTATTGATCATGGCAGTGGTTGTGCTACTGCTAATTATTGCCGGAGCCTGCTATTATATTTTCCATCAGAAGCAGCAGATGCAAGAGTTGGAACAAGCTTATGTGTTGGATAAGGAATCGCTGGAAGATGAATTTAATGAATTATCTCTCCAGTACGAAGGATATAAATTTAATATAGGCAATGATTCGCTGTTGAACTTGCTGTCGACCGAACAGGCTAAAGTTCAACGTCTGCAAGAAGAACTCCGGACTGTCAAAGCTACCAATACAAAAGAGATTGCCCGTTTGAAAAAGGAATTGCAGACGTTACGTAAGATCATGCGTAACTATGTCGTTCAGATCGACTCTTTGAACCGTGCGAATGAACAGTTGAAGGTTGAAAAGAATGAAGCCGTAAAGAAATATCAGCAAGCTTCTTCTACAGCCACTACGCTAAAGAAGGAAAAGGAAAAGTTGACAGAACGTGTTACGCTGGCAAGCCGGTTGGACGCGACGGGAATCACTGTAACCCCTGTAACCAGTCGTGGGAAGAAGGCGAAGGTGATCAAAAAGATGGAACAGTTTGTCGTTGATTTCCGTATTGCTAAAAATATTACGGCTCCGGTTGGAGAAAAAACGATCTATGTGCGTATCATGAAGCCTGACGATGACATCCTGTTAAAGAGCCGTGCCGATGTCTTTACCTTTGAAGGAAAAGAAATCAATTACTCCATGAAGAAGCTGGTTGAATATGACGGTGAAGAATTGCCGGTAACCATGTATTGGAATATCGAAGAATTCCTTTCCCCCGGAACCTACCGGGTAGACGTATTTGCAGACGGCAATCTGATTGGACGTAAAAGTTTCACACTTGAGAAATAACGATGGAAACAGATGCTCATTTCGCGCGACTCCTTGCCGATCTGCCGGAAGCTCTCGCTCGCGATGAAGCTTTCCTGGACGAACTGGAAGACCATGCCAAAGTGATTTCAGTGAAAAAAGGGGATTACCTGTTGCGTACGGGTGAGTTGTGTCAGGATGCCTATTTCATCAACAAAGGACTATTCATTAATTTATATGTAAACGAGAACGGTAACGAATGTGTCACCGGTTTTGCGGCCGATAATATGTTTCCGTTCCTGTCTGCCATTGGTTATTTTACGAAACAGCCTTCCGAGTTCGAAATTAAGGCACTTGAAGCAGGAGAATTGCTTTGCTTTTCCCGTAGCCATATCGAAGATCTTTCTTTTCGTTATCCGTTGTTCGCTTCCTATTACCAGAATGTCATGCTGACGATCATCTATAAGCTGGATGTTTTGCTGGCTGTTCGTCTGTCCTCTACCGCTGAAGAGTTCATCCAGTTTCTCTATGCAAATTATGCTTGGATGATCAACCGTGTGCCCGATAAATACATTGCCCGGTATATGGGTATCAGTAATGCCTGGTATTGTAAACTGAAAAAGAAGATATTATAGACTTCCCCTATTGGTTGTCCAAATAATGGCCAGCACCTTCCGCACACCGTTCACCGTCGATCGCAGCTGAAACAATTCCACCCGCATATCCGGCACCTTCACCGCAGGGGAAAAGACCTTTTAGCGTTATATGTTGGAAGCTCTCTTTGTCGCGCAGTATGCGGACAGGCGATGAGGTGCGTGTTTCCACCCCGATCATCAATGCTTCGTTGGTCAGGAATCCCTTAGATACTTTTCCGAAATAACGGAAGCCTTCACGTAGCCGGCCTGTTACAAATTCCGGCATCCAAAAATGTAGCGGAGAAGCCAATAATCCCGGTGTATAAGAAGATTCCGGAAGATCAAAAGAATTTTTCTTATTGATAAAATCTGCCATTCGCTGTGCAGGAGCAGTCTGCTTCATACCGCCATTCAGCCAGCTGAGTTCTTCCAGATGTTCCTGAAATTCCATTAATCCCAAAGGGGAATCCGAAGGAAAATCTTCCGGACGAATCTCCACAACCATTCCGGAATTAGCCCAACGAGACCCCCGGTTGGATGGCGACATCCCATTGACCACCACCTGTTTTGGGCCACTGGCTGCTGGAACGACAAAGCCACCGGGGCACATACAGAAAGAGTAAACTCCCCGTCCGTTGACCTGCGTAACGAAGCTGTATTCGGCAGCCGGCAGATATTCCCCTCTTCCTTCCTTGCGATGATATTGGATCTGATCGATCAGCATCTGAGGATGTTCCAGGCGGACCCCGACAGCAATGCCTTTTGCTTCGATTGGGATCTGCCGGTCGTGTAAGTAGCGGTAGACATCACGTGCGGAATGACCTGTTGCCAGGATGACCGGACCGTAGAAGCTCTTGCCTGTATTGGTTTCCACGCCGGCAACTTCTTCGCCATGGATGATCAGGGCATCCATGCGTGTTTCAAAATGAACTTCGCCACCGCAGCGGATAATTTGCTCCCGAATATTTTCGATCACGCGCGGCAGTTTATCTGTTCCGATATGCGGATGGGCGTCTGCCAGGATCGATGTGCTGGCACCAAATTGGCAAAAGATATTCAGGATCTTGTCGACCGAACCGCGCTTCTTGCTACGGGTGTAGAGCTTGCCATCCGAATATGCTCCGGCACCTCCTTCACCAAAACTATAATTCGATTCGCTGTTCACTTTATGCTCGCGGCTGATCAGGGCGATATCTTTCTTTCGTTCACGAACATTCTTTCCACGTTCGATCACGACAGGACGCAAACCAAGTTCGATCAGGCGGAGAGCTGCAAACAGACCTCCCGGGCCAGCGCCTACCACGATAACTGTTTTGCCAGCTGAAACATCTTTATATTCCACCGATTGGTATTCCGGTTCGTCCGGCTGTTCGTCGATGAAAACACGCAGTTTTACATTCACATAGATTGTCCGCTGGCGCGCATCGATTGAACGTTTCAGTACCCGGACAGCCAGGATATGCGGAACGGATGTCCCCGTCTCACGGGCAACAACCTGTTTCAACGACTGTTCGTTTGCAGCCTCTTCGGGCAATATACGGAGTTGTAATTCTTGTATCATACTTACTTCTTCAGATTCAAATAAAAAACCAATCCAGCCTGTGCCCGGTAGCCACTCCAGTCGACCTCTACGGGCAATGGGGATTTCTGATTTCCGAGTTGGCAGTCTTCTTTTACCGCATCCCATTCGTATCCGACACTCAGGTTCAGCGCGATGTTGCGGCAGAGGCCAAATTTAATACCAAAAGTTGGTTCCAGAAAGATGTTTGTACCGGAATATTTATTTTTACTTTGGTTACTACTTTCCGGAGCAGACTCTATAAACAAGCTGTAGAGCTCTTTTCCTCTGGTCAGCACGACACCGGACGAGAGCTGTACATAAGGCTCAAAGGTGAAAATTCCCAGTTCTTCCTTCGTCAGGCGGAAGCGGTAGAAAGCCCCTAATTTGTACCCTTTGTTATGTAACTCATAGTTGCAGTGCCCCGAATAATCGGCTACGCCTTTCTTCCCCGCCGTATTCATATAGTTGAAAAGCACCCCTGCATGATTACGTTTCCATTCAATCCCGATGCGGGTATCCTGGGTGACATAACCGGGGAACTTGTCGGTTGTCTGGGCATTTACAACAGGGAGTGCAAGATCTTTTAACCGGTCTTTCATTTCGGACATCTGGTAAGAACCATGTCCGATGTTATACTCGACAGTCAGCGATTGTGCCTGTCCGAAGCGGACGGCAGATAAGACGAGGCATATAAAAAGCAGTATCCGTTTCATTTCTCCGGGGTGTTTTCAGGGTTAGACATGTTTGCTTCCAGAATTGCCTTGCCAAGGGAATAAGGACGAAGGGTCTCGTCTTTGAAATAAATATAAACCTCGTATGTGCCGCCGCCACCGGTGTATTTCTTGTCTATGAAAGAACGTTGGTCGAAATCGTAACTTCGCCGGATATATGTATAATTCTCGATGCTATACTCGATTGTGTAGTAATCGAAATCGTCACGCTCCGATTCGTCTACTTCCCAGAATATGACAGGATGCCCTTCTTCATTGATTTCGTACAGCAGGAGTTTGTCGCTCCCGTTACGCGCATCAACCTTTAGAGGCCAACTGCGCTTTTCTACATAATGTTCGGTCCCGACCTGTCCGGCAACCGTCCCACTGTTTGTACGTGCAAAGATTTCGCACGACAACTCATAAGAACCATTTGGAATCCGGTCTACGTCCAGCATAAAATCGCATCGGATTCCATCGCTTTCCCATTCCATTTCACCTAAGCGGATGATTTGCTTCTCAACTTCGAATCCGGGCAACGGATAAATTTCGCATACAGCATTCCCGCTATGTTTCACCACATAGATTTCGTTTTCCAAATCATGGATAAAACCATAAAAATCCACACTCGTCGTGACCGAGTCAACCTGGTGATTTTCTATCTCCACAAAATTCTCCCCTAACTGATACTCACAGCTCGTAAACAGGAAGAAAACACTCACAAATAGATAAACAACACTTTTTCTCATATAAATATAACTTATCCGAACAATTGCCGGAAAGCCTCTTCCACCTTGCGCACCTGGATGATTTGAATCTTGCACTTGGATGAGTCGAAGCCTTTCAGGTTATTGTGCGGGATGATAATGCGTGAGAAGCCCAACTTCTCCGCTTCCAGGATACGCTGCTCGATGCGGTTCACCGGACGTATCTCGCCCGACAGCCCCACTTCGCCACACATGCAGATACCCGACTCGATCGTAATGTCGAGACTGGAAGAAAGTACGGCGCTGATCACAGCCAGGTCGATCGCCGGATCGTTCACCTTCAGGCCACCGGCGATATTCAGGAAAACATCTTTCTGGACCAACTTGAAGCCAGCGCGCTTTTCCAGCACGGCCAGCAACATATTCATACGTCTGAGGTCGAAGCCCGTCGCGCTGCGCTGGGGCGTCCCGTAGACAGCGGAACTCACCAATGCCTGCGTCTCGATCAGGAAAGGGCGGACGCCTTCGATAGCCGCCGCGATGGCGACGCCGCTCAGCCCTTCGTGATTTTGCGTCAGCAGCAGTTCGGAAGGATTGCTGACTTCGCGAAGCCCGTCCTGCCGCATCTCGTATATCCCCAACTCGGCCGTACTCCCGAAACGGTTCTTGATGCTGCGGAGGATGCGGTACATATAATGTTGGTCGCCCTCGAACTGCAGGACCGTGTCAACGATATGTTCCAATACCTTCGGGCCGGCAATGCTCCCTTCCTTGTTGATATGGCCGATTAGAAGAACGGGCGTCCCGCTTTCCTTGGCATATTTCAGGATAGCCGCACTGCATTCGCGTACTTGGGTGATACTGCCGGGAGAGGACTCTACAACTTCCGTATAAATGGTTTGTATCGAGTCGATAATCAACAGGTCGGGCTGTACATTTTGGGCCTGTACGAAGATCTGTTCAAGATTGGTTTCGCAAAGGATAAAACAGTCCGGGTTTTCGTGGGCGATGCGGTCAGCACGGAGCTTCAGCTGGCGACTGCTCTCTTCGCCGGAGACGTAGAGCGTTTTCAGCCCGTTCAATCCTAAAACAGTTTGCAGAACGAGGGTCGATTTCCCGATACCCGGTTCGCCTCCGATCAGGACAAGTGAGCCTTTCACCAGACCGCCTCCGAGGACGCGGTTCAGCTCCTGGTCCCTCAGGTTGATGCGCGATTCCTCTTCGGAAGTGATGTCGCGAAGCAATACAGGCCGTACCTTGCCGCCGTCCGGCAAGCCGTAGAGCGCCCGCTTTCCGGCAGGCTCTTTCGCCACGATCTCTTCGACATACGTATTCCACTCGCCGCAAGAAGGACATTTCCCAATCCATTTCGGGGAGTCAGCCCCGCAATTGGAGCAGACATAGACAGTTTTTGCTTTCGCCATTGTTATTTTGTTTTATCCGAAAAGATCAAGTGTCAACTGCTTCTTTTCGGCTTCTAACTTCCGCAGGTGCCGTTTGCCTTGCGGCGTGATGATTTCCATTTTGTCGAAGCGGGTCCGGATGACTGTCTCGACGGTGTAGCTGACGTTGACCACTTCGCCTAACTCGCTCATCTTCCGCTGTATTTCCAACACGCAGTCGATGCACATGCCGCTCTTGAAGGTGATCTTTTCGTCGAACATATCTTTTTTGAAATCTTCGTCGCACATATAGAAGTCGATCGTTTCTCCTCCTTTGTTATAGATCCCTTTCCAGCGGTAGCGGGCGTCTTTCAACACAGGCGAGATAATCTCGATCGTCGCTTTGTTATCCTTGACAGAGGGCAGCTCGTCGGAACGGAGGATATAATAGTCGAACTGTTCGCGCTTGACTTCCAGTGAACCGGAACGGCTCCGGTTGTTTTCGTTCAGCTCGCGCAAGGTGAACCGCGTTACTTTCGGATAGCCGCGTACAGCCTCATAAAAATTGGATTTGCATTTGCAGAAGCGGGGAGATGCGCTCAGCAGTTCCACCAGTTCGTGCGAAATCGTGACGCCGGGCAGTCTCTTTTTCAAATTGTTACGAAGGAGCGACACTTCACGTTGCATCTTCTCCTCGTCTGCCGTCGTACGGTCTGCCGCCGGCTGTCCGCCAACCAGTAGGGAAGGGCGTGTCCATACCTGCATAAACAGATTCAGGACGATCGAGATCAGGCGGCTGTTTTCGCCTGCCGCCGACCATATCTCGCGGAATCCCTCCTGTTGCTGGAAAGATTCGCAGTAGACCGTCATCTTGACATCCAGCATGTCTGCCAATGACCGGAGAAGGGAAAGGACTTCTTTCTCTGCCCGGTGTTTGATCATGGCATCCATGTAGTTGGACTTGTCATTGAAATAATATCGAAGTTCGAGTTTGTTATCAAACTTAATCATAAACACAATTTTATTAGTTAACCTTCAGTCTTCGGTTTCCGGTCGAAGAACGGGTTTTTGGAAGACGCGCTGACCGGAATCGCCATCACGCATTTGCAGTCACCCAGCATCCCCAACCGTTGGGCTGCCAAACCGGCGCTGAACATGACGCGTGTATCCAAACGGAGATCCGATGCCGTGGCGCAGGCCGAACCGATTGCGATACCCAGGTCCACCGAATTGATGGCGCAGGGGACAGCGTCGGGTTTCTCCACACAAGTGGGGTATCCGCAGTGTGCGCAGTTCAAACCCTGTACCTGCTGGCGTGTGCCGGCAATCATAATCGCTTCGGCCTGGAGGATATTGTCGGCGTCGCGCAGGAAAAACTTCAAACCGGTTTCGCCTGACATGATAATAAGTTCTTCGGAAAGACGTTTGATATCTTCGTCCGTAACCATTGCCACCTCGATGATGTCGATGCCTTTCCCCTTCGGGGCCGTCCGGGCGGCTGTCATCATCTGGCGGACAGCCTGTAACACATGCTCGTGTCGTGTTTCTCTTTCGTTCTCTATCATTTTAATATTGGTTTAGCACGAACAAAGATAACACATTACTCGTTTTATAGCTCAAGATTCGTCATCTTTTCTGTAATATCAAAAGGATAATCGGGGTATTCGTAGATACTGAAGCGCGGTTCGGTTACGCCTTCGGAATAATTCCAGATGCTGAGGTACTCTTTGATGTCTTCGCCCATTGCCTGTAACTGGCGCAGGTAGGCGGCGATGGACTTGTTTTCGACAATATACACCTCTCCCATACGATTGATGATAGGGCTATGGAGGCGTCCGGCGTCATGCTCGAATTTCAGGATACGTTTTCCATCGGCAGTCATGCCGACTGTTTTGAATGTCATGCTTTTACCGATAGCGGGAAGATTCAATACATTACGGTCGGTTGCTGCAAACAGGAGATGGTTTTCCCGGATGAAATTGACCAGCTTCTTTCCCAATGGACGTTCGTAGCGGATCAGGCGGTAAAGCTCTTTCTGTTTTTCTTTCGGGACAAGACCGAATATCTTTTCCTCTTGCTGTTCTTGCAAGGAGCGGCTGTTCGGCGTAAAGACTGCATAATTTTCATGAAAGCCCTTGACCGAAAATGTGTAATAGCATACGACACCCATCGCGTTCAGCGTCTGCCGCAGCTTGGCCGTATGTCCGCGCCGGGAGGCGGCAACGGTATAGACCAGCTGGTTGGTGATGATCCATCCGGCAGACAGAATTGCTTCGATAGCCTTTTTCGCTTCCGGCGTCACCTCGAGCGGAGACTGGAAATGCGTCTGGATAATGAACTGCGAAACTCCGATGCGCGATGCTTTCTCTTTGAAATCCCTTAAAATAGTAACCAAATCATCCGTGATACGCAGTGGCAGGTAGGCAAGCAGGCGGGTTCCAAGACGGACACGCTGCAGTTCGGCATACTTTTCTCCGTCCGGGCGGCTCTCGTTCGCTTTTTGTTTTCGGGCTGCCATTTTGTAGACGGCATCGAGGATGTTACGCAGTGTTGCATTCTGGCTCATCAACGCGTCGCCTCCGGTAATCAGGATATCCCTGAGCTGTGCATCTTCTTCGAAATAACGCATAAGGCGTCGCAGCTTCTTGTCCCAGGTCTCTTTCGGTTTTAAAGATTCGAAATCGAAATTCAGACGTTCGCTCTGGAAATCGTACATACGTTGGCAAGAAGCGCACAAACCACCGCAAGCCCGTCCCATCGAATCGGGAATCAGGATCGCCACGTCCGGATAACGGCGGTGTATGTTATGCCCTTCCGGCAGTAGCCATCCGGCAGCATTGGGTTGGCCGGCCACGACGATGTCTTCTTTTTCCCAAGCTTTTATCTGTCCGTATGTTTCGACCAGTTCTTCTGAATAAAGAACATAGGAACGGATCGTGGCGTCGTCATATCCGCTTGTGTTGGTGTTCAGCAAAGAAAGGTAATAAGGCGTTACGAAGAAAGGCATTCCTTTTTTCCGGGCACGCGCCAGTAATTGCATTGTCTCTTCCGATAGGGAGCCACCGAGAAAATAGTTCAGTTCCGTCGGGCTCTTAAATGCCATTGCAAGGTGGAAACGGCTGGTATTCCACCAATCCTGCACCATTGTGTACTTTTCTGCATAGCTCATTCCTTCGGCAAACTGAAAGCGGGATGTCGGTGCATGGCGCCGTTCGATCTTGCGTATCAGTCCGGCAATGATCCGCTCCTTATTGGAACGGCGTATTGCCATCACATCTTCATCCAAGCCGGTAGGCCAACGGTTCATTTGTCGTTTGACAAGCGAACGGTCTGGTATAACCTCTTCCGGATTCTCCAATAAATCAAACTGCCGGAACAGGTCTATAAATAAATCAGGTGAAACAGGCTCCGTCAGCTTTCCGGTCAGGAGCTGCCATAGATAGGTGATTGTCCGTACCGGTATATTTTCGCCGGTCGAGAGCTCGGAAACGATGGTGTCGTCATGTTCGATTAGTAGAAGAATATGTCTCGCCACGGCATTGCCCATATTGCTTCCGCCGACAGTCTTGTCAATGCGTGAAGAGACAAAAGAGCGCAGAGCCTCTTTAAAAAGCTCTGCGCTCTCGCTTTCTTCCGCCATTGCCTGCAACTGGGGAAAATCTTTCTTAAATTCTTTAGTTAATTGTGGGATGTCATACGCGAGTAATCTTCTTTTGATCATAAGCAAATACTTTTGGAGGGTTATAGAATGTTAGTTTAAATGCATTTGCTACAAATATACTATTTTTTCTCCGCTATTGAAAGTATTTTACTTATAAAACATCTTAAACACCTTGTAAAACACAGCAAAATGACAATGCTAAGATATATTTATTACAATTTTGTTACTTCCGTTTTGGTTTTACTTCATACAGGTCGTGCCGACGATCTTTCAAGTATCGGACACTTTCATATATATATGCAGCTCATTTAGTAAATCAAGATATACAGGGGGGTAGGAACAGCCGGTTCAGCGGAGAGAGCGGGATTCGAACCCGCGAAACCCTTTAGGGGTTTACACGCTTTCCAGGCGTGCCTCTTCAACCACTCGAGCATCTCTCCTTGTTTTCGGAGCGCAAAAGTAAAACAACTTTATAAGAAATCCAAGCCATCATCTATTTATTTTCTCTTTTATGTCCATTTTAAACTGCTCTACTTCTTCCTTCCCAAATCGGCAGTTACAAACTTCTTTCTTCCTGCCTCTTTTCATCAAACGGTCTAAAAAGACAGCTTTTGTGTTATATGCGCGACACAACCGGCAGAGTGAAAGGTGGATAGCTAAACGCATCCTTTCCGTAACCGATAAAGGGACATGGATACGCTTTTCGATTAAGTAGGTTGCCTGTTTGCATGACAACGTAAATATGTGTATAAACTCTTTAAGCATTTTGACCTCCTAATTTAAACCAGTGAATATCGAGGCACTTTCTTAACTGAAGACGGCTGCGCTGCAATAGCTTCCAGTAATTGGCAGTCGACAGGTTTAGTTCGCGGCATATTTCCACCGCTTTTTGTTCCTGAAGATAACACTTGTTGACGACAATCAGCCATTGTCGGGGCAGATTCCCAAGACATTGATTGAATACCTCATAGAAACTGTCATTATTTAATAGTGTACTTACTGCAAACTCGTCCTCCTCCCAAGGGTCCGCCACGTCTGGCTCGATCCATTCACCGTGTTTGTCAAAAAAAGTCTCGAAAGATAATGATTGGGAGTTCCCGTTATACCGCTTTTTGTATATATCGGCGATTTTATGTTGCAATATGCTTGTCAGCCAAGTTAATGGCGTACTTTTCCCCTGAAAAGAATCTCTGCTTTTGTAAGCCGAAAGAAAAACTTCCTGAACTACATCTTTGGCATCTTCTTTATCGGACAGCAAATAATAGGCTCTGTCCAAGAGTGTTTTTGAGTAGTCGTCTATCCATTTCTCCAACTCGAAAGCCGATGTGGAAATGCCGTTTTGTCGCATTTGTTTATTGATTAGAAGTCGTGAATCCAGGGCATGATTCTCAAGCACCTGTGCCCTGGATTCTTCTGTTACAAAGATACTATTATTATCGGATAACTACCTTCAAAACATTATTTATTGTCGGAACCGGGAACATATCATCTACTTTCATAATAGATGCGTCCTCTTTTTCCGGCATTCCGATGAAAAGCCCCTGTGCATTTCCGGCTCCTGGATATTGGCTAACAGCTGTTCCGTCATCAAAAAGAGCAGTCTTACCCGTAATGTCACCTTTGAAATTAGCAGGAATCATGGCTTCATTTGCATAAAACCAGTCATTGGAATAACCAAACATGGTCGCATAGGCGATATGGTCACCTTCGGTTGCTTCAAACTCTATTTCCACTTTTTCACCCGGTGCTACCGGAGCATCGCCGGCAACATAGACCATTCTTACATCAGGCATCTTTTCCAATGAAGCCTTCAAGGCTGATGCATCACCCTTCTGCGCAAGGTTAGCCAGACCTATTCCGGCATCTTTCTTTCCTGCTTCATAGATTGGGTTGACGTCTCCCGTATAGACTACAACTATGGCTGGAGAAATGCCTGTGATGATGCCTGTGTTGGCAGAAATCTTTTTCGCTAAAAGAGAATTGTCGCCCATTTGCGCAATCGCTGTTATTTCTGCATTCGATTTTGCTCCGGCTTCATAAAAAGGCATCTCGTTCAGAAGTTCCCCGTTGAATACATTCGAAACTGCCCATACACCCGGTGAAAAAGGGGTCTCGTTATCACTGCCACCAGAGGTGTTGGTGATAGTCAACTCAAATTCAGAGGAACTGGCCATATAACTCAGTTCCAGTTTCATCAGCTTCGAAGCGTCGATATCAGGAACCATCATAATGCCGGCATCTTCTTTCTCATCAGTCATTCCGGCTTTCGTCCCGTTATCCCATAGTTTGATTTGCGAAGAAACATCTCCCGTCATAGGCACACCGTCATTATTATAAAGTTGTAGGCCCGGATTCTCTGGTGCGAAAAACCAGTCTTTCGATGCTCCGTACATCGTGGCAAACATCAAAGCCTGTCCTTTACCCGCATGGAATGTAAAGCGGATACTCTGCCCCGGTAATACCACAGGCGCGTTAACATCTTCACTTCCCATTCCTACAAATGTTCCGCTCTCTACAAAATCTTTAGGTTCCAATACATTCTCAAAAGAGATTACCGAAGAAGCAAGTCCCGGCATGTCCTTTTCATCCTCATCACTGCATGAAACAAATGCTGTTGAAACCAAAGCAAACATTGTTGCTGCTAATAAATACTTTTTCATATTCGTCTGTTATTAAATTGTTTGTATAATAAAAATTCTTTATTTCTTTTCCAGAAGTGGAATATAATCGGCGTATCCTTCGGCTTTCATCTTGTCTTTCGGGATAAACCGGAGTGATGCGCTGTTGATGCAGTAGCGCAATCCGCCTTTATCGGCCGGACCGTCATTGAACACATGTCCCAGATGTGCATCTCCGGTTTTGCTGCGCACTTCAATACGCTGCATACCATGGGTATTATCCGTCTTTTTCATTACCAGGCTCTTATCTATGGGTTTTGAAAAACTGGGCCAACCACAACCGGAGTCGAATTTATCGGTCGAGATGAATAAAGGTTCACCTGTAGTTATATCGACATATAAACCTTCGCGTTTTTCATTCCAATATTCGTTCCGGAAAGCTCTTTCCGTTGCATTCTTTTGTGTTACGGCGTATTGTTCGGCTGTCAACCGGGAACGTAATGTCTCGTCATCCGGTTTTTGATATATCTTTTGAGGCGAGAAAGTTGCTTTCTTGGCCATGTCGAACAATTCAGGACTGATATGGCAATAACCGTTCGGATGTTTGTCCAGATAATCCTGATGATAATCTTCTGCCGGAAAGAAATTCCTTAGCGGTTCGACTTCTACGACAACCGGTTTGGTATATTGTTTGGTCAGGGCTTCCACAGCCTGTTTGATAACCGGTAAATCAGCTTTATCTGTGTAATAAATGCCTGTCCGGTATTGTGCTCCTTTGTCGTTCCCCTGCCGGTTAAGGCTTGTCGGGTCTATCGTTTTGAAGAACAGATTTATCAGAAAGTTCAAATCGGCCTGCTGCGGATTGTAACCGACTTTTACTGTTTCGGCAAAACCGATATTATCATTGCAAACCTGCTCGTAAGTCGGATTCTTTACATCCGTTTTTCCATTTGCATAGCCCACTTGCGTATTGACTACGCTATTAATCTGTTTCATGAAATGTTCTGTACCCCAGAAACATCCGCCTGCAAAATAAATTTCTTTTACGTCACTCATATTTGTATTTTTAGAGAGCTGTCCGCTCATTGTTTCTTGTGCTGTTGCCAATCCTCCGGATATGAACAAAGCGATGATTAGAATAACATTTTTCATACGTCTTTCGTTTTTTAAGTAAGTAAACCCTAACCCTAACATTGGGATGTCTTTTAAGATCATAAAATTTGTAATTGGAACGCCATCTACCATATTCCACATTCCGGGAGTCGTAAACAGGAAACTGAATGTTATCAGGAATGTTGCGATAAGGCAGAATGCTGCAAAGGGCCTCAATGCATCATACTTTAGACTGAAAAGCAACAGAAGTCCTGTTGTAATCTCGATCACACCGAAAAGATTGGAAACCTGCTGTACGCTCAATACGTCATATAGCCAAAACAGTAAAAAATGATTTTCAACCAAAGGCTTGATACCAGCCGCCTCAGTCGGTGTAAATTTGAAAAAGCCGATCCACAGCATAATCAACACAATACCAAAAAGCGATATATAATACCCAAGGCGTGCAAGTTGTGGAAACGGGGTGACGATGTAATTGATAATTGATTTCATGTTCTCTTTCTTGTTAGTTTGTAATTTCGTTGTTTTACTTCTTTTGTTAGGTTAGTCTGTCATACCACGAAATACTGACACACTTTGGGCGATTTTTTTTTCATGTTTTTGAATGATTGTTCCTTTTTGTATCTTTGTATATGGAACAGCGTACTAATAAATAATTGGTCATAAATATGGAAGATATAATAAATGCCCGTTGCGATTGGGCTGGAACAGACGAACTATACATAAAATACCATGATGAAGAATGGGGCAAACTTGTCACTGACGACAAGGCTTTGTTTGAGTTTCTGGTTCTTGAAAGTGCCCAGGCTGGGTTAGCTTGGATTACTATTCTCCGCAAACGTGAAGGATACCGGGAAGCCTTTCATCACTTTGATGTAAAGAAAGTAGCGCAGATGACACCGGAAGATATCGAGCAATTGATGCAATTTGATGGGATTGTCAAAAACCGGTTGAAAATCAAGAGTACAATTAATAATGCGAAACTATTTATGGCTATTCAGGAAGAGTTCGGTAGTTTCTACAAGTACACTTTATCATTCTTTCCCAACCGGCAACCTATTGTCAATAATTTCAAGAGCTTGAGCCAGATTCCCGCCACATCTCCCGAATCGGATGCTATGAGCAAAGACATGAAAAAGCGAGGATTCAAGTTCTTCGGGCCGACTATTTGCTATGCTTTTTTACAGGCGGCCGGTTTTGTGAACGACCATTTGGAAAACTGTTTCTGCAAGGCGGCTCAATAAGTTCTCACCCGATAATCATTGGGGATAAACACAAGGATGAGGTAGGTGATACAGATCAGTTTAAACCTCGTATGTTTTGAATCTTCCGCAAACCTGAAGATTACAATAACCCCCTTTTTAGCCGTTTTTCTATTTCGTCCGAAATTCTGATCGATTTTGGATTGACTTTTTTCATGGTTTTAACCTGGTCGGATGACAATAGATAAGATGAGGTGCCGAGCCCATTCCAAAAAATGTGCAATTTGATAGCCGAGAACTGGATACGGCAGCAAAGTGATAAAGCTTAACTCCCGGAGAATCGAATATTTGAAAATAAAACGGACGGCGTTCCAAATATCCCAAGGAAATTCAGGTGCTTTTTTGCCCTTACAACGGTCCT